>DATLLB010000035.1:0-5586 GCA_035538075.1 Enhygromyxa sp. | reverse complement strand
TTCGGCGATCGGGATCTCGATCAGCGTCGGGCCGTCGCAGCTGGGCAGCGACTCGAGCTCGTGGCAGGTGCCAGCGTCCGGCTCGCAGATCTCTCCGAGCGGGCACTGGGCGTCGCCTTCGTTGTAACCGAAGCAATCGGGATACTGGTAGTCATCGCCGTCCCCGTCGCCATCTCCGTCCCCGTCTCCATCTCCGTCCCCATCGCCATCTCCGTCGCCATCGCCGTCTCCATCACCATCTCCGTCTCCATCACCGTCACCATCGCCACTCTCCTCGTCGTTGTTCTCGTCGAGCGGGATGTCGGGCTGGCAAGCCGAGAGCAAAGCGGTCAGCGGTACGATGTTCCAGAGCCGAGGATTTAGGCGCATGACAAACCTTCCGTGGTCGTGTGTGCCACGACCACGGTGGTTCGATCATGCGACCCACCGAGCGGAGATCAGCGCGTGAGCTTGCGGTACTTGACCCTCTTGGGCACCAGCGCGTCCTCGCCGAGCCGGGCCTTGCGGTCCTTCTCGTAGTCCGCGTAGTTGCCCTCGAACCACACCACGTTCGAGTCGCCCTCGAACGCGAGGATGTTGGTGGCGATGCGATCGAGGAACCAGCGATCGTGCGAGATCACCACCGCGCAGCCCGGGAACGCCAGCAGCGCGTCCTCCAGGTGCCGGAGCGTGTCGACGTCGAGGTCGTTGGTCGGCTCGTCGAGCAGCAGCAGGTTGCCGCCGCGCTTGATCAGCTTGGCCAGGTGCACACGGTTGCGCTGGCCGCCCGAGAGCGTACCGACCTTCTGCTGCTGGGCCGCGCCGTTGAAGTTGAACTTGCCCACGTACGCGCGCGAGTTCATCTCCACGCCGCCGAGATCGATCGTCTCCTTGCCGTCGCTGATCTCCTGCCAGACCGACTTGTCGGGATCGAGCGCGTCGCGGCTCTGATCGACGTAGGCGATGTCGACGGTCTCGCCGATCTTGAGCGTGCCGCTGTCGGGCTGCTCCTGCCCGGTGATCATGCGAAACAGCGTGGTCTTGCCCGCGCCGTTGGGCCCGATGATGCCGACGATGCCGCCGCGCGGGAGCGCAAAATTGAGATCCTCGAACAGCAGCTTGTCGCCGAAGCTCTTGCGCAGGTTCTTGGCCTCGACCACCACGTTGCCGAGCCGCCGCGAGAACGGGATGTGGATCGACGTGGTGTCCTGCTTGCGCGACTCGGAGCTGGCCAGCAGCTCCTCGTACGCGCGCACGCGGGCCTTGCTCTTGGCCTGGCGAGCCTTGGGCGACATCCGAATCCACTCGAGTTCGCGGGCCAGTTCTTTCTGCCGCGACGACTCCTTCTTCTCCTGCTCGGCCAGACGCTTCTGCTTCTGATCGAGCCAGCTCGAGTAGTTGCCCTGCCACGGGATCCCGCGGCCGTTGTCGAGCTCGAGGATCCAACCGGCGACGTTGTCGAGGAAGTAGCGATCGTGGGTGATCGCGACCACCGTGCCCGGATACTCCTGCAGGTGGTGCTCGAGCCACGCGACCGACTCGGCGTCGAGGTGGTTGGTGGGCTCGTCGAGCAGCAGCATGTCGGGCTTCTCGAGCAGCAGCCGGGTCAGCGCCACGCGGCGCCGCTCACCACCGCTGAGCTTGGTCACGTCGGCGTCGCCCGGCGGGCAGCGCAGCGCGTCCATCGCGAGCTCGAGCTGGGCATCGAGCGCCCAGCCGTTGCCCGCGTCGATCTTGTCCTGCAGCCTGCCCTGCTCCTCGAGCAGCTTGTTCATCGCGTCGTCGTCGGTGACCTCGCCGAACTGCATCGAGATCTCCTCGAAGCGACGCAACGTGTCGCGCATGTCCGCGACGGCCTCCTCGATGTTGCCCTTCACGTCCTTCGTCGGATCGAGGTCCGGCTCCTGCGGCAGGTAACCGATCTTCACGCCATCCGCCGCCCAGGCCTCGCCGATGATCTCCTTGTCGACCCCGGCCATGATCCGCAGCAGCGTCGACTTGCCCGCGCCGTTGTTGCCGAGCACGCCGATCTTGGCCCCGGGGAAGAACGAGAGATGGATGTTCTCGAGGACCTTCTTCCCGCCGGGGTAGACCTTCGAGAGGCCCTTCATGGTGTAGATGTACTGGTACGAGGCCATCGCGCGCGGGATGATACTCGCTCGCGTGACCGCGAACAGGGCCGGCTCAGGACGCGCGCGGTGACCCTGCACACCGATTCGCGCGAAACGGGCTCGCGCACGGCGGGGTGCCGGTGTGGGTAAGCGACGGATCGGCGGCGGTGGCGGTCCGCTGCTCGCCTGCGGCGATGCCGTGATCGACTCGACCGACGGCGTCCGATCACTCGCGATTGTTTTGACGTGGATTGTGCGAGGTCATCGAATCAACATCGAACCTCAATTGAAGAGCTCGCTCAGCCGCCGCCGAAGGCCTGCGTCCAGTAGTGCCCATAGTCCGAGTTGGGCCCGTAGGCGTAGCCGATGCCGATGTCCGCAAACCCGGGGTTGAGCATGTTCGAGCAGTGACCGTCGCTGTCGAGCCAGCCGTCGACGGTCTCCTGCGGCGACGAATAGCCGGCGGCGATGTTCTCGCCCCAGCCGCTGCCGTCATATCCGGCTTGACCGATCCGCCAGCCGGGGCCCTGGCCCTGCAGGTTGTCGTGATCGAAGTAATTGTTGTCGGCCATGTCCTTCGAGTGGACTCGCGCGGCGCAGGTCAGCGCGGGGTCGATCGACAGCGGGCCCGAAGGGCCGAAGTTGCCCTGGGCGCCGCAGTTGCCACCCTGCGCGCGGGCCTGGTTGACGAGCTCGAGCACCTCGAGCTCCCAGGCGACCGACTCGGGATCCCAGTTGGCGACCGGGTTGCAGTAGGCGTTTTGCGGGACGTCGGGATCGCCGTCGCCGTCACCGGTCGTGGATGGATCGGGGTCGCCGTCTCCGTCGCCCGTCGTGGATGGATCGGGGTCGCCATCGCCATCGCCGTCTCCGGTCGTGCTCGGATCCGGATCGCCATCGCCATCCCCGTCGCCCGTCGTGCTCGGATCGGGATCCTCATCTCCGTCCCCATCGCCATCGCCCCCGCTCGAGTCCTGCGCTTCGTCGCCGGTCGTCTCACCGTCGAGCTCGCCGAAGCCGTCGTCGCCAAACAGGTCATCGGTGTCGATGCCCTCGTAGCAACCCGTCAGCAAGACGGCGCTCGTCAGCACGATGCGAATGCGAGGAAATGCTCGGCCAGCCACGGGTCGTGTCTAAGCCAAGCCACAAATAACTAGCAAGCATTTGATTGCGGTCATTTGCTCGACGAAAGCGAGCCGTTTCAGCTCACGGGTCCGACTGTCGCGTCGGTGAGCGGCGTTACCCGAGCGCCGCAGCGAGGCGATCGAGATCCTCGTCGGTGCCGACACTGATGCGCAAACAACCAGCGAGCTTGGGCACCGCGGTGACATCCTTGACCCGCACGCCGGCGGCACCGAGCTGGCTGACCAACGCGCGCGCTCGCTCGTCGCTGGGGAAGCGCACCAACACCAAATTGCCGTGCGCAGGAAAGAGCTCGGCGTCGGGCAGGCGGCGGAGGATCTCGAGCAGGCGACCGCGGTTCTCGATCGTCTTGGCGATCATCCGCTCCTGGACCGGGGCGAAGCGGGTGAGCGCGGCCTCGGCCAGGGCGATGCTGGTCTGCGAGACGTTGTACGGGTGGCGGATCTTGTTGAGCGCCAGCGCGAGCTCGGGGTCGGTGATGCAGTAGCCGACCCGCAGCGCCGCGAGCCCCACTTTGGACAAGGTGCCCATGTGCACCTGATTGCTCGGGCACGCGGGATCCCACAGCGAGCAGCCGGGGTCGTAGGCGGCGTAGGCCTCGTCGATCACGAACACGGTGTCGGGGTAGTCGCGGATCAGCGCGCGGATCAGATCGCCGGACCACAGGCTCGAGGTCGGGTTGTTGGGTCGCGCGAAGAAGCAGATCGCGGCGCCCTGCAGGGCCTCGCGCATGGCCGGCTCGTCGAGCTCGAGCGTGTCGGTCAGCAACACCTCGCGCACGTCCATGCCGAGCACGCGCGCGCCGTGGGCATACATGACGAACGTGGGGCACGGGATCACGAGGTGGCCCGGACCCGCGCCCGACAGCGCGGTGAGCAGCATCGCGATGATCTCGTCGCTGCCGTTGCCGAGCACGATGCGATCGGGATCGCAGCGGTGGCGCTCGGCCAGCACGCGCCGCAGCGTGCGACCGGAGGTGTCGGGGTAGCGGTTGAGCTCGAGCTCGCACACGACCTGGGCGAGCGCCTCGCGGACCTCGAGCGGCCACGCCTCCGGGCACTCGTTCGCATGCATGCGCGCGGGCGCCTGCGAGGGCTCGACGTCGTAGACGTCGAGCTCTCCCAGGGTCGGTCGGAGGTGGCGTCGCCAGTCAGTCGGTCGCCCCTTCGGGGCTTCTTCCTCCTCTGACCACGACCCCGTTCGGAGCTCGACCGCGCGAGCATGACCTTCGAGGCCTTCGGCGCGGGCGAGGGCAGTGATCGTGGCGGCCTGCGAGCGCAGCTGCGTCGGGCCGAGCTCGAGCACGCTGGTGTAGCGCACGAAGTCCCAGACCCCGAGCGGCGAGGAGAAGCGAGCGCCACCTGCGGTCGGGAGCACGTGGCTAGGACCGGCCGTGTAGTCGCCCGCGGCCTCGGGCGTCCATGGGCCGACGAAGATCGCTCCCGCGCGGCGGATCTGCTCGGCGAGCTCGGCCGGCCGCTCGACGAGCAGCTCGAGGTGCTCGGCGGCGTAGGCATCGGCCTCGCGGACCAGCGCCGCACGATCGCCGACCAGCACGGCCGCACCCTGATCGCGCAGCGCCGCGGTTGCGATCGGGCTGCGCGGGAGCGTGGCGAGCTGCCGGACGAGCGCCTGATTTACCGCCTGCGCGAGCGCGGGATCGGTGGTCAGCAAGACCGGCGACGCGAGCGTGTCGTGCTCGGCCTGGCTGATCAGATCGGCGGCGACGATCTCCGGATCGGCGGTGTGATCGGCGACCCCGAGAATCTCCGAGGGGCCGGCGATCGAGTCGATGTCGCAGCGGCCAAACACCAAGCGCTTGGCCGCGGTCACGTACGCATTGCCAGGGCCGACGATCTTGTCGACGCGCGGGATCGTGTTGGTGCCGTAGGCCGCGGCGGCGATCGCCTGGGCGCCGCCGATCTGAAACACGCGATCGACCTGCGCGATCCAGGCGGCCGCGAGCACGACCTCGCTCGGGCGCGGCGTGAACAGGATGACCTCGTCGACGCTTGCGACCTTGGCTGGGATCGCGGCGTGCAACACCGACGATGGATAGGCCGCAGTGCCACCCGGGGCATACACCGCGACGCGAGCGAGCGGGGCGAGCCGGCTCTGCAAGCGCTCGCCTTCGGTGTGCTGGCCGGTCGTGCGCAGGGCCTCGGCTTGCGCGATGTGGAAGCGACGCACGCGATCGGCCGCATGCTCGAGAGCCGCGCGCAGCGAGACATCGATCCCGGCATGTGCAGCCTCGACCCGCTCGCGTGACAGCTCGAAATCGCCGGGTGCGAGCGTGCGCTTCTCAAACCGCTGCGTCAGCTCGACGATCGCCGCATCCCCGCCGCGACGCACC
>DATLLB010000034.1:0-4218 GCA_035538075.1 Enhygromyxa sp. | reverse complement strand
GAGCTGCTCGCGCTGCTGCAGCGCTACCTCGCCGATGATCGGCTGTTCTCTGCCCGCCTGGTCGTGATCACGCGCCGCGCCGTCGCGACGCGCCCGGACGAGGACGTCCTCGATCTCCCGCACGCGAGCCTCTGGGGGCTGGTCCGCACCGCGCAGTCCGAGCACCCCGATCGCCCGATCACGCTGCTCGACGTCGACGCGCTCGATGTCGATGTGCTCGCGCAGCTGACCGAGAGCGAGCCGCAGCTGGCCGTGCGCGCGGGTCAGCGCCTGGTCCCCCGACTCACGCGAGCGCAGCGTGGCGAGCAAGCGCCACCGAGCTTCGATCCCGAAGGCACCGTGCTCATCACCGGCGCGACCGGAGCGCTCGGCTCGCTGTTCACCAAGCATCTCGTCGAGCGCTCCGGCGTCCGTCACCTGCTGTTGATCTCGCGTCGCGGTTCGGACTCGGCGGGCGTCGCCGAGCTGGTCGCCGAGCTCGAGGCTGCGGGCGCGCGTGTGCACGTCGCGGCCTGCGACGCCGCCGATCGCAATCGCCTCGCCGAGGTGATCGCGGCCATCGATCCAAGCCACCCGCTCACCGCCGTCGTGCATGCGGCCGGTGTCCTCGATGACGGCGTGCTCGCTTCGCTCGACGCGGCTCGCTTCGAGGCCGTATTCCGGCCCAAGGTCGACGCCGCCCGCAACCTGCACGAGCTCACCCGCGCTGCGCCGCTCGCCGCATTCGTGCTGTTCTCGTCGATCGCCGGCCTGATCGGCGCCGCCGGCCAGGCCAACTACGCGGCCGCCAACAGCTACCTCGACGCCCTCGCTGCACATCGCCGCGCGCTCGGCTTGGCCGCCCACTGTCTGGCCTGGGGCCCGTGGGCGCACGGCGGCATGGCGGCGCGGCTGTCCGACGTGAGCCTCGCTCGGATGGAGCGCAGCGGCATCTCTGCGCTGGCGGCCGACGAAGGTCTGCGGCTGTTCGACGACGCGCTCGCGCTCGACGACGCCCTGCTCGCGCCAGTTCATCTGGTCCCCAACTTGCTCGCCGAGCGGGGCGAGCAGCTGCCGTCGGTCTTTCGCGGGCTCGTGCGCGCGAGCAAGCCGCGGCGAGCTGCTGCGGCCGCGCCCGACTCGGCGCTGGCTCAGCGCCTCGCGTCGCTCGACGCTGCGGAGCGCCGCCGCACGATGATCGACGTCGTCCGCAGCGAGGCCGCCTCGGTGCTCGGGCAAGCGACCGCCAAGCTGCCCGTCGATCAGTCGCTGCAGGAGCTCGGGCTCGACTCGCTGATGGCCGTCGAGCTGCGCAACCGCCTGCAGGTCGCCAGCGGGCTGCGGCTGCCCGCGACCTTGCTGTTCGACTACCCGACGCCGATTGCGATCGCCGAGATGCTGCTCGCCGAGCTGCTCGGTGAGCTCGAGGTCGTGCGCGACACCGCCGAGCCCCGCCGCGATCACGCCGACGAGCCGATTGCGATCATCGCGATGGCGTGCCGCTACCCCGGCGGCGTGCGCAGCCCCGAGGATCTCTGGCAGCTGGTGCTCGACGGTCGTGACGCGATCTCCAGCTTCCCCAGCAACCGCGGGTGGCCAAGCGATCTCTACGATCCCGACCCCGACGCGCCGGGCAAGTCGCTGACCCAGCAGGGCGGCTTCCTGCACGACGCCGACCAGTTCGATCCCGCCGTGTTCGGCATCAGCTTCCGCGAAGCGGTCACGATCGATCCGCAGCAGCGACTCCTGCTCGAGACCTCGTGGGAGGCGTTCGAGCGCGCCGGGCTGGCCCCGGACACGCTGCGCGGCTCGGCGACCGGCGTGTTCGTCGGCATCATGTACGACGACTACGGCGCGCGCCTGCTCAACGACGCCGAGGCGCACGACGGGTACATCGGCATCGGCAGCTCGCCCGCGGTCGCGTCCGGTCGCATCGCCTACACGCTCGGGCTCGAAGGTCCCGCGATCACGCTCGACACCGCCTGCTCGTCGTCGCTGGTCGCCGTGCACCTCGCGGCCCAGGCCCTGCGCAGCGGCGAGTGCAACCTCGCGCTGGCCGGCGGCGCCACGATCATGGCCAGCCCCAGCGTGTTCGTCGACTTCAGCCGCCAGCGTGGGCTCGCGCCCGACGGTCGCTGCAAGTCGTTCTCCGAGCAGGCCGACGGCGTGGCCTGGGCCGAGGGCGTCGGTGTGCTGGTGCTCGAGCGCCTGTCCGACGCGCTCGCCAACGGCCACCCGGTGCTCGCGTTGGTGCGCAGCTCGGCGCTCAACCAAGACGGTCGCAGCCAGGGCCTGACCGCGCCCAACGGTCCCGCGCAGCAACGCGTGATCCGGGCCGCGCTCGCGGCCGCCAACCTGAGCGCCGCCGAGATCGACGTCGTCGAAGCGCACGGCACCGGGACTCGGCTCGGCGATCCGATCGAGGCGCAAGCGCTGCTCGCCACCTATGGCCGCGAGCACACGGCCGACGAGCCGCTGTGGTTGGGCTCGGTCAAGTCGAACATCGGCCACACGCAGGCCGCCGCGGGCGTGGCGGGGATCATCAAGATGATCATGGCGATGCAGCACCAGACGCTGCCTCGCACGCTGCACGTCGACGAGCCTTCGCCCTACATCGATTGGACGGCGTCGACGGTGCGGCTGCTCGATCAGGCGCAGCCGTGGTTGCGATCGGATCACCCGCGCCGCGCTGCGGTCTCGTCGTTTGGGATCTCGGGCACCAACGCGCACATCCTGCTCGAGGAGCCGCCCGAGGATCTGGGCGCCGCGACGCAGCGCGACGTGACGCCTACGGCTGCGGTCCCACTGATCTTGGCGGCGAAGTCCGAGGCTGCGCTGCGCGACTGGGCGACGCGCATCCACGAGTCGCTGAGCGGCGACGCAGCGCCAGCGCTGGCCGACGTCGCGCACTCGCTGCTCACCACGCGGGCGCAGCTCGAGCGCCGCGCGGCGATCGTCGCTCGCGATCCCGAGGACGCTCGTGCTGCGCTCGCGGCCTTCGCTGCCGGCGAGGCGTCGGCTCAGGCGTACGTCGCGAGCCCGCGCCCGGGCAAGCTCGCGCTGCTGTTCACCGGTCAGGGCGCGCAGCGGCTGGGCAGCGGCCGCGAGCTCGCCGATGCGCAGCCGGTCTTCGCGAGCGCGCTCGAGCAGATCTTCACGCGCTTCGACGCGATGCTCGAGGTGCCGCTGCGCGAGGTGATGTTCGCCGAGCCCGGCTCCGAGCGGGCCAAGCTGCTCGATCAGACCGCCTACACGCAGCCGGCTTTGTTCGCGCTCGAGGTCGCGCTGTTTCGGCTGTTGTCGGCGTGGGGCGTGCAGCCGGACGTCCTGCTCGGCCACTCGATCGGCGAGCTGGTCGCGGCGCACGTGGCCGGCGTGTTGACGCTCGACGACGCGTGCACGCTGGTGGCAGCGCGTGGTCGGCTGATGCAGGCGCTGCCGGGCGGGGGAGTGATGCTCTCGGTCGTGGCCTCGGAGGCCGAGGTCCTGCCGCTGCTCGAGCAGCATCCTGGAGTCGACATCGCTGGTCTCAACGGGCCGCTGTCGACCGTGCTGTCCGGCGACGAAGCGCCGCTCGATCGCATCGCCGCGCACTTCGAGCGACTCGGTCGCAAGAGCCGGCGGCTCACGGTCTCGCACGCGTTTCACTCGCACCACATGGACGGGATGCTCGACGACTTTCGCAAGGTCGCCGAGTCGCTGCGCTTCGCTGCGCCGCGCATCCCGATCGTCTCCAACGTCACCGGCCAGCTCGCGAGCGCGGCCGAGCTGACCTCGGCCGAGTACTGGGTCCGCCACGTTCGCCAAGCCGTGCGCTTCCTCGACGGCGTGCACACGCTCGAGCAGCTCGGCGCGAGCCTGTGCCTCGAGCTCGGCCCGCACGGGGTGCTGTGCTCGATGGCCGAGGCGTGCCTGTCCGAGGGCCGCCCGCACAAGCTCGCGTTGCTGCCGACGCTGCGCCGCGATCGGCCCGAGGTCGAGACCGTCGCGCTGGGTCTGGGCGCGCTGCACTGTCATGGCTTCGCGCTCGACTGGGCGGCCTTCTTCGCGCCGCTCGATCCGCGGCGGGTCGAGCTGCCGACCTATCCGTTCCAGCGTCAGCGGCACTGGCTGGAGAAGCCCAAGCACGCGCTGGCCGATCTCGCGTCGGCCGGCCTCCAGGCGATCGAGCACCCGCTGCTCGACGCGGTGGTCGCTCGCGCCAACGCCGACGAGGTGCTGTTCAGCGCGAGGCTCTCG
>DATLLB010000033.1:0-27393 GCA_035538075.1 Enhygromyxa sp. | reverse complement strand
GACGTCGCGTTCGTCGACAGCCGCGGACGTCGACTCTCGGTGCTGCGTCCGCAGAGCGTGCTGGTCCGCGAAGAGCGTGACGGCGCCGAGCGGGTCGAGATCCTGACCATGCGGCAGGTCCAGGGCACCGTGTTCATCGAGGTCACGCTCTTCGCGGACCAGCACGCTCTGCGGACGCAGCACCGAGAGTCGACGTCCGCGGCTGTCGACGAACGCGACGTCGAGGTTCTCATCGGCGGTCCAGCGCAGCTCGGCGCGCAGATCGGGCGAGCCGTGCAGCGGCGCCGACGACTTGGCCACGCCGCTGGCGAACAGCTTCTCGGCGTCGCTCAGCGCCTTCTTGCCGGACTTCGACGTGACGCTCACCTGCGCCTTGCTCATGGCCGCGCGGGCCTCGGGTTCGCGGCCGGACGTGATCAGGCACTCGACCCAGTCGGCCGCGGCCGCGCCGTCGGTCGGATCGATGCTGACCAGCGCGTGACGGTGCGAGCAGGAGCGCTCGAAGTCACCAGCCGAGCGCAACGCGTCGGCCATGCGCCGATGCATGGTCACCGAGAACGGCTCGACCTCGATCGCGCTCGCGTAGGTGCGCAGCGCCAGCGGATCGCCCGCGGCGGCGAGCTGGTCGGCGTGGGCCAGCAGCGCGGGCGCGTGATCGGGATCGGCGGCCGCCCACGCGGCTGCGAACGCGAGCGTGTTGGCGTGGCCGTCACGGATCGCCCGCCGTACGAGGTTGCTGTGCGCCTTGCGGTTGCTCGGGTCCGCGTCGCGGGTCGCCTGCAGGGCGGCGATCGCCTCGCGATCGCCAGCGCTCGGACCACTCGCGGCGCGCAACAGCAATTGCGGACGCCACTTCTTCTGCTTGTGCCAACCACCGTCATCCCAGCCGGGGCCGAACAGCTCATCCTGCGAGATGCCGCCGCCGGAGGGCTTCGCGGACTTCTCGGGCGGAGGCGGGGAGAAGGGGTTGTGGCTGTCGCTCGACTTCTTCTTCGCCGCTTTCGAGCCGCTGCTGCTGCCGCTGCCACCCCCGATCTCTGCGGCCTCGCCCTCGCCGTCGAGCTCCTCGAAGCCGTCGAAGTCTGCGAACGAGTCGCCGCCCTTCTCCTTCGGCGATGCATCCTTGTCGCGCGCGTCGATATCGAAGTGGTCGTCGCGATCGGCCAGCGGCTCGCTCGCAGGCGCCGGATCGGGCACTACCTGCTGGCTGTTGCTGTCGGCCGGGCTCCCGCCAGGGGCCACGGGCGCGGGCTTGGGCGGCGTGGTTGTGGCCGTCTCCGCGGGCCGCTGTTCCTCTTCGCGCTTGGCCTCCTCGCCGGTGGCGAGCTTGCCGGACCACGCGTCCTTCTCGGTCGCCTTGCGAGCGACGTTGAACTCCCGATACATGCGGTCGTTCTCCAGCACCAGCAACGCGGTGAAGCGCGAGAGCACGTTGTACTCGCGCGAGAGCGCGACGATCTGCTCGCTCGCCGCCGCTCCGCGCGTCTGAGTCAGCCACGTGATCTCCTGCTGCGCCCAGGTCCGCGGCAGGTGAGCGTGCACGCCGGTCGAGCCCGAGCCGGAGTACTCGGCGTCGAGCATGACTTGGAAGCGCTCATCGACCACGCCCGCAGGCGAGCGACCGTGCAGGCGCACGTCGCCGCGCAGGCCCTTGGGATCGCCCTCGGCCAGCTTGCCGATCAACGTCAGCGTATCGCCAGGTCGCAAGGCCGGGATCGCCTTGGGATAGACGTCGCTGAGCCCGGGCGGCAGCTCGAGCGCGAGGTCGCGGGCCACCGGGACCGAGGCACGCAGCCGCAGCTCGCGGGCGATGTTCTCGAGGTTGTCGCGCGCGTCGGCCTGGATCATGTCGCCGCCGCTCTGGCGCACGAGGTTGTCGAGCACCAGCAGATCCGAGCGAGCCCCGAGCGCGACCGCCTGGATGCGCACGTTGGCGAGCTGCTCGCGGGCGATCACGCCGAGCTCGTCGGGCGTCAGCGCGCCCGAACTCGGTACGCCGTCGCCCATGTACACGATCACGCGCTCGACCTCATCGACGCGATCGCGGCCCTCGAGGCTGCTGGCGCCGCGGACCAGCATGTTGCCGATGTCGCTGGCGCCGGCCAGCACCTGCGCGTCGAGGAAGCGATCGAGATCGCCGAGCGTGTCGCTCTCGCTCGCGCGCCGTAGACCGCCGTCGAGCCGATCACAGGCGCTGTCGCAGGCGAGCACCGTGAAGCGATCGTCGGGGTTCAGGGTCGCGAGCATCGCCTTGGTCATGCCCTCGGCGGCCGCCCACAGCTCGGCGGTGGTGCCGTGGCTGCGATCGAGCACGAACGCGTAGTGGACCGGACGCCGCTGCTCGGCCAGCTGAAAGTCAGGCCGCAGCGTGAGCATGAAGTAGCCCTGGCCGTCGCGGTCGCGGTGGGTCGCGGCCATCACTCGGCGCTGGTCCTCGGCCGGCAGCGGGATGTCGACGCCGAGCTCGTGCGTGGGCTGGAAGTCGCGCTCGCGCATCGACAGGTGCAGATCGCCGCCCGCGGTGTCGCGCGCGAGCTCGGCCATCGGCGTGACCACCTGGGCCATCGCCGCGGGATCGAGATCGGCGTCGTCGATGTTCACGTCGAATTGGAAGTCGCCGATCTCCGTGGCCGTGGCCCCGGAGCCGCCCATCGGATAGCGATAGCGGAGCGTCTCGCCGACGGTCGGCAGCACCTGCGTGTACGCGATCTTGATGCGGCGCTCGCCGTTGCCGGGGATCGGGAAGATGTTGAGCTTGAACACGCTGCCTTGCTCCCACTGGAGCAGGGCCGGATCGCGGGGCACGGTCGCGTCGACGATTTGCCGGAAGATCTGCCGCGCGCGGGTCTTCTCGAGCATCTCGCCGCGCATCCAGGTGTCGCCGACCAGCAGTTGCAGATCCGAGATCGAGGCGTCGGACGGCAGCGGAAATTGATAGATGCCCTCGAGCGTCTGGCTGGAGTCGTTGTGGAAGGCCTGCTCGATCTCGGTCCGCGCGATGCGACCGGAGATCGTGACCTCGACCTTCTGCTCGGTCAGCCGCAGCGACTGCCGCTCGATCGACGATCCCGCTCGGCGAGCGACCAGCGAGCCCACGCCCTCGGGCACGTCCTCGGCCAGCCGCGCGGTCTCTTCGAAGCTCGCCGCCCAGGCCGACTCGTGCAGCGGCGCGAGGCTCAGGTCGGGCACCAACGCGGCGAGGATCGTGGGATCCGGCGGCGTGTCGGGCTTCACGTCCGGGCTCGCCGGAGTCGAGATGCTGGCGCCCGGTCCGAGCGGCACCTCGCGTCCGGCCGTGTGCAGGATCGCGTGCCCCTGGACCACGCCGAAGTGTCGAGTCGCGCCCGCGTGATGCAGCTCGACCTCACCGCGCTCGACCACCAGACGATCGTCGGCGGCGAGCACCTCGACGTGCTGTCCGGCGTCGGCGAGCACGACCATGCGCCCGCGGCTGAGCTCGACCTTGGTGGGCTGCTCGCCGTCGATGCGCTCGGGCAGCTTGATCTTGCTGTCCTCGTCGACGCGCAGCCGCTGCCCACCAAAAAGCTCGAGCTCCACGCGAGTGCCTCGCGGGAGCTCGATCCATTGTCCGGCCTGCAGCGCCGCGCCCTCGCCCAGGAACGCGCCCTCCGGTAGATCCGGCGAGCTCACCCCTCGGCTGCCGCGGATCTTGGTGATCTTCGCGACCTCCGCGCTGACCACCGCGGTCCCAGAATTGCCTTCGCCCTCGGCCTCGCTCGCGGGTGGTTGCGCTTGGCAACCGACGACGAGCGGGAGGGCGAGGGCGAAGCCGCGAAGAACTACGCTGGGGGAGGGCGAGCGGGACGCTGGCATGGCGAAAGTCTCGAATGAGGAGAGCGCTGCACGCAATGCGCGCCTGGGGCCCAACGCCAGCTCACCAAGGCCTCTTTCATGAACTCAGTTCGGGGAGTGGTTGGTCAGCCAGGTCTCGACCGACTTGGCCAGCTCCGCCGCGTCGAGTCGGCGATACAGCTCGGCGGCCTCGTTCGCGTGTGCCTCCGCCGTCGCGCTCCAACCGTCGAGGGCCACGCTCGCCTGCGCGAGCGCGAAGTGCAGCTCGGCCTCGTCGAAGGTGCCCTTCATCGACGCTGGCCAGTCGGCGAGGCAGCGCTCGAGCAGACCGCGGGCTTCGGCCGCGCGCCCGAGCGTGACCAGCATGCTGCCGACGCCCAGCCTCGCGCCGACCACCTGCTCGCTGTCGAGCGGCAGCACGCGCTCGGACAGGCGCAGCGCCTCTTGATAATTGCCGAGCGCCTGCGCGTGACGACCCGAGACTTGGTGATCGACGCCGAGGTTGAACAGCACCAGCGAGCGATCGGCGTAGTCGTCCTCGGGCAGCAGCGCGAGCGCCTCGCGATAGGCCTTGGCGGCCGCCTCGGTGTTGCCGGCCTTGCTCTCGAGGTTGGCGAGGTTCATCAGATCTTCGCCGAGCAGCCGCCGGTTGCCCGGGCTCGCGTCGGCCTCCAGCAACGCGCGGCGCAGCTCGAGCCCGCGCTCGATCGCCGCCCGAGCTTCGTCGAAGCGGCCGAGGTTGGTCAGCGCGTTGCCGATGTTGATCAGCGGCGTGACCAGCATCGGCGAGTCCTTGCCGTGCAGCTCGAGCTGCGCGAGCGCGGCCCGACTGTGCGCGAGCGCGGCGGTGTAGTTCTTCTCGACCGCGGCCACGCGACCGAGCCCGAGCGAGGTCGTGTAGTGCACGAACGCCGGCGCCTGCGGTCCGGCCTCGGCGAGCATGGCCTCGAACATCTGCCGCGCCCCGGCCGTGTCGCCGCTGGCCAGCAGCGCCTCGGCCAGCGCCTGCTGCCGTCGTCCGGCCGAGACACGCGGGTTGCCGACGCGATCGAGCAGCGCGGCCGCGTCCTCGAGCAGCGGCACCGCTTCGTTCGCGCGCCCCGGCGAGGTCGCGAGCAGCCAGCCGAGATCGACGACCGCGTGGGCCCGAAGCCCGTCGGACGCGGTGCGCTCGGCCGTGCGGATGGCCTCGTGCAGCAGCGCCTCGGCGCTCTTGGTGTTGCCCTCGAACAGCTCGGCCTCGGCCAAGGTCACCAGCGCGTCGCCGAGCAGCGACAAGTCAGCCGCGGACTGGCGTGACGAGTCGTTGACCGGCAGCGCGCGGATCTTCTGTACCAGCGCACGGGCACGCGCGAGCGTGCGGCTGTCGCCGCCGGCCACCGCCAACCACTCGAGCTCGAGCAGCTCGTCGACCAGCTCGTCATGCTCGCCGGACTTCGAGATGTGGCCGACCGGCGGATCCTCGTCGAGGCACACGTGCGGATCTTCGAGCGCGATCAGGGCTCGCTCCGCGTTGGCCAGCGTCCGTTGCTGCGCTTCGTTGAGCACCTCCCCGAGCGCGCCGGCTTCGGCCAGGCGCTCGGCCAGGCACGCCTCGCGTCGCTCGTCGATGATCGTGGCCTCGCGGTGCGCATGGCGAAGCTCGCAGGCCTTGGTGCGGGCCTCGACCCACTGCGCCGCCCAGTCGACGAGCTTTGCGTCGACGCGCTGGCCGATCTCGTCGGCCCACGGGGTGTCGAGCTCCGCGAAGCGGGCGGCGATCTCCTCGCGCTGGCGCTCGCCGAGCACCTCGTCGATCTCGTCGCCGACGTCGACGCAGACATCTTCGGGCTCGGCGCGCGGGACCACGCTCCAGCCAAAGGTGATCGCGCCCGCGATCGCGGCCACGCTGATCAGCGCACGGTTGCGCGCGCGTCGACGCCGAGGGTGGCGCTCGAGCGCGTCGATCAAGTCATCCATGGTCGCGAAGCGATCCTCGCGAGCAGGCGAGAGCCCCTTGAGGATCACCTTCTCGAGCCATCGCGGGGCCTTGGAGTGATCGTCGTTGGGGAAGTGGACGTTGCGCTCGGAGACCAGCAGCGCCAGCTCGCTGCGGCTCTTGGCCGGGAACGGATGCGCGCCGTAGACCGCCTCGAACAGCGTGGTGCAGAACGCGAATTGATCGGAGCGCTCGTCGGCGCGCTCGCGGTCGTGCTGCTCGGGCGCCATGTAGAGGAGCGTGCCGATCAGCGCGCCGGCCTCGGTCAGCGGGCTGTCGTCGAGCGGCAGCTCGGCGAAGCTGCCGCTGAGCGGCGCCGCTCCGCAGTGGCCCTCACCTTCGTCGTCGTTGCTCGGACTGCCGTCGATCGTGCTCGACAGGTGCTCGGGGTGCTGCGCCGACACGCGCGCGATGCCGAAGTCGAGCACGCGCGCCTGCCCGTCCCAGCCGACCAACACGTTCTCGGGCTTGAAGTCGCGGTGGATCACGCCGGCCGCATGCGCTGCCGCGAGCCCTCGACCCGCGCGGATCAACACCGGCAACACCTCGCCCCAGCTGCGCGAGATCTTCAGCCACTCGCGCAGGTTCTGGCCCTCGACCAGCTCCATCGCGATGTACACCGCGCCACGATGCACGTCGGCCGCCCAGATGCGGACCACGCCTGGGTGATCGAGCCGCGCCAGCGCTCGCGCCTCTCGCAGCAGCCGCTCGGCCGCGCGTCGGCTCGGCGAGCGCAGCAGCTTGAGCGCGACGCGACGCTCGAGCGTCGGATCCCACGCTTCGTAGACCACGCCCATCGCCCCGCGACCGAGGAACCCGCGGATCTGAAAGCCCGCGAAGCGGTCGCCGATCCCGAGCGTGTGTTGCTCCTCGCGATCCGCCCCGCGCGTGCCTCGATTCTCGCGCGAGTCGGACACCGTCGATGAGGATGCCGAGTCGGGGAGGCTCGTCGGCTCCAGATGACCGGCCGTGAGACTGTCATCCAGCACGACGCAATGGTAACAACAAACCGCGACGCAGTTGTGCACTCATCGCACCTCGAGAGCGTGCGATTTTTCGGCGATGCGCAGCTTTGTAAAGCCGTGATCGGTACGCTGTTCAAAAACACGCGAGCCGAGGGGTTGGGGCGAAACGCCCTAACTCGCTAATGACCGTGCTCGTATTGGCACGTGCCTTTGCCGTCATGGATGTCGCAGATGAGCGCGTCCGAGCAGTCGTCCTCGGACTCGCACGGCGTGCCGATTTCGTCCTCGTCCTCGCAGCCCATGGGGCCGAGCGCCAGGGCGAGCAGCAGGGCGAGCGAGAGGATCCGCGGCGCGATCATGGCTGCACCTCTACACCCGTGACCAGCGCGTGAACCTGCGACCGGCTGACGCCGAGACAGTCTGTCGCGGGCCACTGCGCATAGCTTGGCCGCGTGACCGTCCGTCACTGGTTCCACGTCGCCGGGTTCGGCCTGCTCGGCCTGCTCGGTTGCCTGCGCAGCTTCGGGCCCGATCTTCGCTCGCGAGGCACTCACGCCGAGCTGCCCGCCGACAGTCCCAATTCCATGTGCATGAGCTGCCACGAGAGCGAGTCCGACGCGCTCGCGCGCATGCAGGCGCACACGGATCACGGCTCGCACGCCCACAGCCACGCGTCCGGTTCGCCGACTCCGTTGGTCGCCGATTGGATGATCGAGGCGCCGCAGCCATGCACGCACTGCCATCGGATCCGCGCCGATGAGTAGTCGCTGCTCGACGCTGCTCGCGTGCGCGTTGCTGCTGCTCGGCTCGCGCGTCGCTCGAGCCCACCACGTCCCCGGCCACGGCAGCTCGGAGGGCGTGCGCAGCATCAACAGCCTCGGCAATCGCGGCGGCAAGGCGTCGAGTCGCGTGCTGCTGCTCGACGAGCTCGGCTGGCAAGCCACCGCGCGCACGCCCGGGCTGCGCAACGAGCTGTCGGTGCTCGGCGAGTATGCCCCGGTGCCCGCGTTCTCATTCGGGGCGCAGTTTCCCTTCGCCGTCATCGACGAGGTCGGTCGCGCACCGGTGGTCGGCTATGGCGACACGCGAGCGTTCCTCCGCTTCACGCCGCACGCCGACAAGCTCATCCACCGCACGCTGACTTTCAATCTCGGCGCCAGCTTCCCCACTCGCACGGTCCGCGTCAGCGTCGATCCGGGTCGCGTGTGGAGCGTGACGCCGAGCATGATCTTCACGCGCACCTACGGCGACTGGTTCTGGCAGGTGCTCGGCTTCGCCAGCCTCGAGACGCGCCCCGCCGGGCTCGCGCTCGACCTCAGCCTCGGCGGTCAGGCCGGCGGCAAGTTTGCGGGCGGACGCGTGGCGCTCGGTGGCGGCGTGATCGTCGACGCGCGCGCGCTCAATGGCTGCGCGGAGCCGGATGGCGCGCGAGTCATCTGCAACACCAGCCGCGCTGGCGAGGTCGAGCGCGAGCCCGGATCCGTCCGCGCCACCGCGCTGGCCACGGGCTCGCTCAACCTCAGCGATCGCTGGTCGGTGATCTTCAGCGTGCAGGTGCCGTTCACGATCAAACGCGACTTCGACCTCGGCCTCAGCGCAGGCGTGCAGGCGAGCTTCTGACCCGAGGCGTTTTCGGGAGATCTTGCCAGTCGCGTCACCGCCGTGTGTGAAAAGCCAGGTGGTTCGGCGCCACCTGTCACATGCTCGGCACAAACTCGCGACTCGCGTGAACATTACCGCATCTAACGTCCGCGGCGGTGTTCGGCGGATTCGATCCGAGCGGCGGTCCCGATGCTTCGTTCTTTGAACGGAAGCGCTGGCAGTCGCTGTTTGCGGCGGTCCTGCTGGTCGGTGGCAGCCTCGGTGGCGCCTTCTACTTCGCGAGCCTCGAGAAAGAGGAGCCGGTCGAAGAGGAGATCATCGAGGCCGAGATCCAGAATTTCGAGATGGAGGAGGAGCTCGAGGAAGAGCCCGAGCCCGAGCCTCCCGCTCCCGAGCCGCCGCCGAGCAGCAAGCCGGTCAAGAAGTCGAGCAAGCCGACTCCGCAGCCCGACATCCAAAACCCCGACTCGGCCGATCAGAACCCCGACGAGGGCGACGTCAACACCGAGGGTCCGGGCTACGGCGACGGCGGCGGCAGCAACGATCAAGGCGACGGCAAGCCGGAACCGAAGCCGGAGCCCAAGCCGGAGCCGAAGCCGGAAGAGAAGAAGCCCAAGCCCAAGGGCGACAAGTTTGCTTACGACCCCGACAAGCCGATCGAGCGGCCGCCCGAGGCGACCGTGCCCAAGCAGATCGGGGGCAACCCGCCCGTTTATCCGGCGGAGCTCAAGAGCCGCAACATCACCGGCAAGGTCAAGGTTCGCCTGACCATCTACAAGGACGGCACGGTCAAGGGCGCGAAGGTGCTGGCGAAGGAGAACTCGGTCAACGCCGACGAGGATCCCAAGCTGCACGAGCAAGCCAACAAGCTGCTGCTCAAGGCCGTCGCCGCCGCCGTGCAGACCTGGAAGTTCAAGCCCTCGACGGTGCAGGGCAAGCCGATCTCGGTGTTCCTGACCGTCACCATCCCGTTCACGTTGAAGTGAACCCGTCCCTGTTCACGCAGTGAACCCAAGCAAAGTTCGGAGCAGCCGTCATGGATCTCAACCTCGTACACATCTGGGAAACCATGAGCATCCTGTCCAAGATCGTCGCCATCACGCTGGTGGTGATGGGTCTGGGCACTGCTTATGTGACCATCGAGCGCCTGGTCGTGCTCGGCAAGGCGTTTGCGAGCTCGGCCGAGTTCGCACGCAAGAGCCGGCCGCTGCTCGACGAGCTCGACATCGACGCACTGGTCGCGCTCAGCAAGGGCCAGGCGTTCGAGAAGGCGCCTCTGGCCAAGCTCACGCGCATGGGCGTCGAGGCTTACAAGCGTCACGACGGCTCCGAGCAGCGGCTCGAGTTTGCCCGCCGTGATCTCGAGCGTCGACTCGACGAGCTCGGCGCCGAGGCGCGCAAGGGCGTCGGCTTCCTGGCCTCGGTCGGCTCGACCGCGCCGTTCATCGGTCTGTTCGGCACCGTGATCGGCATCATCGTCGCCTTCCAGGGCATCGCCGCGGCCGGCGGTGGTGGCATCGAGGCGGTCTCGGCTGGTATCGCCGAGGCGCTGATCGTGACCGCGATCGGCCTCGCCGTCGCCATCACCTCGGTGCTGATCTTCAACTATCTCTCTGCGCGCTTCGACAAGCTCGACATGGCGATGCAGCACGCCGCGGGTGAGCTCCTCGATCACCTGGAGGCTCACGATGGGCGTTCAGCTTAGTACCGGCAAGGACAAGGGCGTAAAGCCCAACATCAACGTGACCCCGCTGGTCGACGTCGTGTTGGTGCTGCTGATCATCTTCATGTTGGTGATCCCCAACATGCAAGAAGGCGTCCCGATCGAGCTGTTCAAGGCCAAGAACGCCGAGAAGGACAGCGAAGAGGCCGAGCCGATCACGCTCTCGATCGCCAAGCTCAAGGATAGCGACGAGGTCAGCTATCACATCGGCGACGTCGAGTTCTCGCGCGACCAGCTGATCGCCGAGCTCGCTCGCCAGCACCAGGCCGATCCCAGCAAGCCGCTGCTGTTCCGCGGCGACTCGCGGATCGACTACGGCAAGATCCGCGACGTCTTCCACGAGTGCCAGAACCTCGGCTTCGCCTACATTCAGCTGGCGGTCGGAGCTCAGAAGGAAGGCTGGGAGTAGATGGCAGCGGGCAAGAGCGGTCCCAAGCGGACCTTCAAGCGCAAGCCCAAGGCCTCGGTCACGCCCGACATGAACGTGACCCCGCTGGTCGACGTCGTGCTGGTGCTGTTGATCATCTTCATGGTCCTCGCGCCGGTCGTCAGCGCTCATTACCTCGGGCGCCTGCCGCCACCGGACGACGAGGACCAGCAGCTCGCCGAGCAGAACCCCGACAACAAGCCGCTGGTGCTGCGCGTGACCGAGCGCGAGCGTGAAGACGGCAAGCTCGAGGGTGTGTTCTCGGTCGGCGAGCTCGAGCTCGATGTCGCCGATGCGCCGAATCGGCTCGGCCGCCTGGTGGCCGGGCGCGCCGACAAGGTCATCTATGTCGACGCTGCCGAGACCACCGATTACGGCTTCGTGCTGCAGGCGATGAGCTTCGCCAAGGACGCCGAAGACGTGGTCAATGCGTTGGTGCGCGAGAAGGCGGCCGCGCAGGGGCAGGACCCCTCGTCGCTGGCGACCATTCGCGTGACCGCCGTGCTCGTGACCAAAGAGATTCCGGTCGACTGACCGCGCTCTTTTCTCCGACATCAAAGCGATACCTTCATGAAACGACATCGCAACCTCGAGCGGTGGGGGCTGCTATTGCCCTGCTTTGGCCTGATTACCGGGTGGTCGCACATTGCTCTCGCCGCCCCGCCCGAGGACGACGGCTTCTCGTTCGAGGACGAGTCCGAGGACGCGCCCGAAGGCGAAGAGGACGAGCTGGTGATGCAGCCGGTCGACGAGGCGCCCGAGGGTGAGGGCGAGGGTGACGAGCTGGTGATGCAGCCCGTCGACGAGGTGCCGCCCGACGGCGAGGGCGATGGCAGCACGCTGTCGGAGGAGAGCGAATTCACGTTCGAGGACATCTCCGAGGACGAGGAGGCGCTCGACGCCGAGCTCAAGTCCGGCGAGGTCCAGGCGACCGGCAAGGTCGGCACGGTCTCGGGCACGATCCTCAACGCCAAGCGGGAGCCGCTGGTCGGCGTGTACGTGCGTGCGGTCGGCACCGACTATGTCGCGCGCACGGGCGTCGACGGCAGCTATTCGCTCAAGCTCCCGCCCGGCAATTACACGTTGCTGATCGAGCTCGATCTCTACAAATCCAAGGAGATTCCGGGCGTCGCGATCAGCGAGGGCGGCGTCGCCAGCCAGAACATCGAGCTGGTGCCGATGGCCGGCGTGATGGAGACCTTCGAGGTCTCCGACGATCTCAACATGCAGGCCGAGGGCGCGCTGCAGGAGGCCCGCAAGCAAAAGACGACCGTCAACGACGGCATCGACGCGACCGAGATCTCCAAGTCCGGCGGCGGCAAGGTCTCGAGCGTGGCCGTGCGCATCGTCGGCGCGACCGTGGTCGACGGCCGCTATCTATTCGTGCGTGGCCTCGGCCACCGCTACGGCAACACGCTGCTCGACGGCGCCCGCGTGCCGAGCCCCGAGCCCGAGCTGCGCACCGTCCCGCTCGACGTGTTCCCGGCCGGCGCGCTGTCGGCCATCGACGTGCAAAAGACCTTCTCGCCCGACAAGCCCGGCGACTTCACGGGCGGCTCGGTGCAGTTCTCGACCCGCGACGCGCCGCTCGAGCCGACGCTCGACATCGGCATCGACGTCGGGGTCAACACCGCGACCACCTGGCGCTCGATGGTCACCAACGGCGCGTTCGAGGGCTACGATCTGATCGGCCTCGGGCACATCCCGCGCGGGCTCCCGGACAGCTATCCGAGCGGCACCAAGGTCGGCCGCGGCGCGACCGATCCGGCCACCTTCGAGCCGCTCTACACGCCCGAGGAGATCCAGCAGCAGGGCGTCGACCTCTACACCGACTATCGCGTGCGGCGGGGCGCCAAGGCGCCGCCGAACATGGGCGTCAAGCTCACGACCGGCAACAGCTGGACGCTCAACGACAACGGCGGGCGCTTCGGCGTGCTGTTCTCCGGCGGCTACAAGAGCGAGCACCAGACCAACCGCGAGATCGTGCGGCTCTATGCGCTGGACGCCGTCAACAACATCCTGGTCACCAGCCCGCCGTCGGTCGATTTCAAGTCGTTCAAGACCGTATACACGGTCTCCTACAACGGCATTCTCAAGCTCGAGTTCGACGTCAACTCGAACAATCGCTTCGACCTGACCGGGTTCTATTCGCACGAGTCGCAGGACGAGACCCGCGACATGTACGGCATCGCGCCGGGGGCCGCTGGGCTCGATTACCTCAATTACACGCGGCTGCGCTACATCTCGCGGGCGATCGCGTTCACGCAGCTCAAGGGCTCGCACAAGCTGCCGCGCGCCGCCAACATGCAGATCGAGTACTTCGGCTCGTTCTCGCAGGCGCGCCGCGACGATCCGGCGCTGCGCGAGATGGTCTACCGCTACAATCAGGAGAACGAGTACTGGCGAGTCGACAATTCGACCGGCGCGATGGGGACCCAGATGTACCTCGATCTCGTCGACAACAACGAGAACGCCGCGCTCGACCTGATCTTCCCGTTTCAGCAGTGGAAGGGCCTCGACGGTCGCGTCAAGCTCGGCGCCTGGGTTGACGCCAAGCAGCGCGGCTTCAATGCCCGGCGCTACTACTTCTCGCCGGCGGCGGGGCTCGCCGACCAGATCCCGATCGGCCGCGACAACATCATCAATTCGTCGACGATCGGCGGAGGCGTCGGCGCGGCGCAGGGCGGCACCCGGCCGTTCACGCTCTACGAGGGCACGCGCCCGCAGGACAACTACGACGCGTGGCAGCGGGTCGTGGCCGGCTACGCGATGCTCGATCTGCCGTTCGTCAGCTGGTTCAAGATCAGCGGCGGCGCGCGGCTCGAGTCCAACGTCATCAACTTGACGCCGATCGACATCTACGCGGTCGAGGGCTCGATGCCCGATCCATCGCTCGCGCGCGTGCGCGTGGTCGATCTCGACGTGTTGCCGGCCGCCTCGCTGATCTTCTCGCCGCCGCTGCCCAAGGACGGCGGCGACTTCAACATCCGCTTGACCGGCGCGCGCACGGTCGCGCGGCCCGAGTTCCGCGAGCTCGCGCCCTTCGAGTTCCGCGACTACGTCGGTGGCTTCGACAAGCAAGGCAACCCCAACCTGCGCTCGACCAAGATCTGGAACGCCGATCTGCGCTTCGAGTGGTTCCCGCGCACGAACGAGGTCGTTGCAATCAGCGGGTTCTTCAAGCACTTCACCGATCCGATCGAGGAGGTCGCCGCCGCTCGGATCCCGCCGAAGTCCTCGTTCGCCAACGCCAAGCAGGCGCTCAACGGCGGCGTCGAGCTGGAGTTCCGCAAGGCGCTCGATTTTCTCGCGCCGAAGGACGCCAAGCAGACTCGCAAGATCCTGCGCGACTTCTCGGTCGGGGCCAATTTCGCGTACATCTACTCGCAGGTCGAGCTCTACCCGAAGTGCTACATTCCGGGCACCGAGCCGCCGGTCGATCCCGAGACCATGGAGCCGCTGCCCGGCTACGAGGCGCGCGAGGACTGCCGACCCGAGTACGAGGTCTCGACCAACCGCAAGCGGCCGTTGCAGGGCCAGTCGCCGTGGATCGTCAACGCCTACGTCGACTACGACAACTCGGAGATCGGCACCAACGTGCGCGTGCTCTACAACGCGTTCGGCCCCTACATCCGGCAGGTCAGCGCGTTCGGGCTACCCGACATCTATCAGCAGCCCCGCCACATGCTCGACCTGGTGGCGTCGCAGCGGGTGTTCGCGTTCCGTCGCAACAATTGGGGAGATCTGCGCAACGAGCTGCTGGTGGGCCTCGAGATCGAGAACATCCTCAATACCGTCGATCTGCAGAATCAGACCTTGGACGGAACCTCTTATACGACCTACCGGACGCTCGACGGCACCACCTTCAAGCTCGGGCTGACCTGGAAGTATTGAGGCGATCTCGCGCGGCGCGCGGCCCAAACGTCACACAAGCTTCGCAGTCCAGCCCGCGATTCGTGACGCACCCCGAGTACCTATCCGCCGGTACAGGAGCATCACAATCATGAAGCGACTTCCCTGGATCTTGGTGGCCTCTGGTCTTTCTTTCTCCTTGGCGCTCCCGGCCTGCGGCGGCGACGACAACGAAGATGCCGCTGGCGACGGCGACACGACCGGTGACGGCGATGGCGACCCGGGCGACGGTGACGGTGACGGTGATGGCGACACGGGCGACGGCGACGGTGACGGTGACAACACGGGTGACGGCGACGGTGACCCCGGCAACTGTGCCGATCCGAGCGACCCGAACGCGACGATCGTGCCGGTCGGCGCCAACATCGACGCGGACACCACCTGGACCTGCGACAACATCTACCGCCTCGCGCCCGACACCCACGTGTTCGTCAACGGTGCGGTGCTGACCATCGAGGCCGGCACCACCATTGAAGGCACCTCGGGCTCGGCCCTGGTGATCGAGAAGGACGCCAGCCTCGAGGCGGTCGGCACTGCGGACGCGCCGATCGTGTTCACCTCCACGCAGGACAGCCCGGCGCCGGGCGACTGGGGTGGGGTGGTGCTGCTCGGCCTCGCGCCCAACAACATCGAGGGCGGCGTCGGCCAGGCCGAGGGCTTCGCCAACGCGCCGACCTACGGCGGCAACGATGCCGCGCACGACTGCGGCACCTTGGCCTACGTCCGAGTCGAGTACGCCGGCTTCCCGATCAGCGAGGGCAACGAGCTCAACGGCATCACGTTCTACTCGTGCGGCACCGATACGACCGTTCACCACGTGCAGTCGCACATGGGCAGCGACGACGGCATCGAGATGTTCGGCGGCGGCTTCGACATCGATCACATCGTCGTGACCGGCGCGCAGGACGACGCGCTCGACATGGACCAGGGCTACAGCGGCACCGCGCAGTGGGTGTTCATCCACCAGGACGCGGCGGTCGGCGACAACTGCTTCGAGATCTCCAACAACGCCTCGGTGTTCACCGCGACCCCCCACACCGCTCCGACCTTCTGCAACGTGACCGCGATCGGCTCGGGTGCGACCGGGGAGAAGAGCAAGGGCCTGACCGTCAAGGAAGGCACCGAGGGCAACTGGTACGCGTCGATCATCACCAACGTGACCAACGAGTTCGCGCTGCTCGCCGACGAGGCCACGTTCACGATCGCGGACGGTGGCGACATCGCCATGCAGAACAACATCTTCTTCGCCAGCGGCACGACGCCGTTCGTCTCGGGCGCGGACTCGCTCGACGACGCCGGCTTCGAGGCGTGGGTGATGGACGCCGGCAACGCCAACCTCACCAGCGACCCGGGCCTCGGCACCAGCTGGGGCAGCCCCAACGCGGTGCCGGGCAACGACGTGGCTGGCAACGGCACGGTCGGCAGCGGCTGCGATGCGACCAGCTACATCGGCGCGGTCGATCCCGCGGGCGATGACTGGACGCAGGAAGCCTGGATCAACTACACGCCGTGAGCTGATCGGCTCGCGTGAAATGAAAGAGCGGGGCCGTGATCGGCTCCGCTCTTCATTTTTTTCCGCCCGGGAACCAGTGCTGCGTGCGATTGGCGAAGCGGACCAGCGACAGCATCACCGGGACCTCGATCAGCACGCCCACCACGGTAGCCAGGGCCGCGCCCGAGCCGAGCCCGAACAGGCTGATCGCGACGGCGACCGCCAGCTCGAAGAAGTTGGAGGTGCCGATCATCGCGGCCGGAGCCGCGACGTCGAACGGCAGCTTCAACACCCGCGCGAGCCCGTAGCCGAGCGCGAAGATGCCGTAGCTCTGGATCAGCAGCGGCACGGCGATCAGCACCACGCGCAGTGGCTGCGCGACGATGGTCTCGGCCTGAAAGGCGAACAGCAGCACCACGGTGAGCAGCAGGCCCAGGATCGAGGTCGGCTTGAGCCGGCTCGACAGCGCGTCGAGGCTCTGGCTCATGCGCGCGGGATCGCCTGCGCTGCGCCGTAGGTACGCGCGTCGGGTGAGCACGCCAGCCGCGAGCGGCACGACCACGAAGATCAGCACCGAGGCCAGCAGCGTCGCCCACGGCACCTCGAGCTCGGTGACGCCCAGCAGCAGGCCCGCGATCGGAGCGAACGCGAACACCATCACCAGGTCGTTGACCGAGACCTGCACGAGCGTGTAGTTGGCGTCGCCCTTGGTCAGGTGGCTCCACACGAACACCATCGCGGTGCACGGGGCGACGCCCAGCAGGATCATTCCGGCGATGTAGTGCTCGGCGTCGCTGGCCGGCACGAGATCGGCGAACAAATAGCGAAAGAACGCGATCGCGAGCGCGGCCATGGTGAACGGCTTGATCAGCCAGTTCACCGCCAGCGTGAGCGCCAAGCCCTTCGGTCGGCGGCCGACCTCGCGCAGGCAGCCCGGATCGACCTTGAGCATCATCGGATAGATCATCAGCCAGATCAGCACGGCGACGACCAAGTTGACGCGCGCGAGCTCGAGGCTGGCGATGACCTCGAAGACCGAGGGCACCAACAGGCCCAGACCGAGGCCCACGGCGATCGCCAGCGCGACCCACAACGATAGATGGCGTTCGAAGGTTCCCATGGTTTCAGGCATCCACTCGGGAGAACAGGTAGAACATCTCGCGGGCGATCTGCTGGGCCCGCTCGGCGTAGCGCTCCGCTTCGTCGCGAGCGCCGTCGGCCAGCTTGGGATCGTCGTAGGGCAGGGAGACGCGCAGCGCAGCGCCGCGCACGATCGGACAGGCCTCATCGGCCTCGCCACAATTCATGATCGCGGCGAATTCGGAGCTGGGGTTGCTGTCCGCGTCGAAGGTCTTGGAGAAGACCTCGAGCGCGGAGCTATCGGCGGCGAAGCGGACGGCGTAGTGAGGGTTGGTGCCGTCGCTGCTCGGAAGCTCGTCGATCTCGAACCCGACCCGGCGCATCGCCGCGACCGCGCGCGGGTTGAAGGCGGTCGCCTCGGTCCCGCCGGAGTACGCTTCGACGTTGTCGATCCCGTACCAGGCCGCCGCCGTCGCGGCCCAGATCTGGCTCATGTGGCTGCGTCGCGAGTTGTGCGTGCAGATGAACATCAGCCGGGCTGGTTGGCCGGCGGCGCGGCGCTCATGCACGAAGCTCGCGATGCGATCGAGCGTCGCGCGACGGGCTTCCGGGATCGCGGCGCGGGTGGGCAGAAGCGACTCGACGTACGCGTGCAGGTCGGGATACGGGGTCATGAATCCTCTATCGTCATTTACCGATGTCCGGGCAGGCCAGGCGTCAGAGCCCGCCGACCAGCGCCTTCAGGCGCCGAAGCGCGCGCGGCTCGATGCAGTAGCAGACCCGCGGACCGTCGACGTCGCCGCGGATCAACCCCGCGTCCTTGAGCACCTTGAGGTGCTGCGACACGGTCGACTGGGCGAGCGGCAGCTCGTCGACGATGTCGGCGCAGATGCAGGCGTTTCGGCGCACGAGGATGCGCAGGATCTTCACCCGCGCCGGGTGCCCGAGCGCCTTGCCGAGGCTCGCCAGCTCGTCGTCGGCCGCGTCGCCCTCGACCGGTCGCAGGTCGGGCTGCTCGTCGGCGGGCGGGCAGCAAGGCTGACCGGCCTGGGCTGGACTCTTCATCGTATTTTTACGATAGACTTCGATCGTCGGGGCCGTCAAGCAGGGGCATCGACCAATTGGTGATCGGGCGCGCTCGCGGGACCGCTGCGGCTTGCTATCGTGAGTCGCAGTGACGCGCGCGCTCGCCTTGGTCCTCCCGATCTCGCTCGCGCTTGGTTGTGTGGCCTCGCGCACACCTCCGAGCGTGGCCGGCCCCACACTGGGTGCAACCTCGAACTCGCTGCGCGAGCCCGAGGTCGCGCTGCCGTTTCACTCGACGCGCATCGTCGAGGTCGCGCTGCTCGAGCCCGCTGCGGGCGAGCGCTGGCGCATGGTCAGCGGCGACCTCGAGGGCTGGATCCGCTTCTGGGCGGATGGCCGGCTGATCGCGGCCAAGCACGCGCATCCGGGCGGGCTCGCGGGGCTCGAGCTCGCGAGCGACGGCACGCTCTACACGGCCGGCTTCGACGGTCGCGTGCGCGAGTGGCCGCGCGGCGCGACGACCCCGGCGCGGAGCCTTCGGTTCGGCGAGCAGCTCACCGCGATCGCGATCTCCGACACTCACCTCGCGCTCAGCGACGGCACCTTCGTACAGCTGTGGACGCGCGGCGCGGAGCCAGAGCTCAGCTGGTCGATGCGCGCCCACGCGTTCGTGACCGGCCTCGCGCTGTCGGCCGGCGGTGGCGTGATCGCGGCCGCCGAGCTGCGCGAGTCGGCGATGCGCGACGGGATCGCCACGCACCCGCTCGCGCGCATCGAGGGCGAAGGCCTGCGTGCGGTCGGACCCGAGCAGGCGGCCGAGCTCGCGTACGCGGCCGAGCGCGACTTTCCGGGCGCCGCCGCCGACTTCGTCGAGGTCTGGCAGCCGAGCCGCGAGCGTGGACGCGAGCTGGTCCCGCAGGCGCCGATCGACGCCGACATTGGCATCTTCCCGCCCGGCGGCGTGGCCTACCGCGAGATCTTCGATCGCTCGCGCGCCGCGGTGTTGGGCCGCCGCCTCGAGGATCGCGCCCACGTCTCGCTCTCGCTGGTCAAGCCGTGGGCGCTGTTCTCGGGCGAGTCGCAGGCGATCGATCCCAACGAGGGCAACCCGATCCTTCCGGTCGACGACTTCGTGATGGGGCCGAACGGCGAGATCATCGTGGTCGATCATTTTCCGGGCTGGGATCGCGAGCCGCCGGCCTTCAGCTGGCGCGTCGGTGAGCGACGCGAGCTGGCGATCGGCCATGGCTTCGCGGCGCTCGGCGACGGCCAGGGCAACCTCGCGGTCATCGATCTCGCGCAGCCGACCGAGCTTGGCTGGCAAGCGCCCGGCGAGGAGCGACCCGAGCTGCTCGCGGCTGCGCCCAACCAACCGTGGATCGCCACCGCCACGCTCGAGCCGCGCACGCAGTATCGGCTGTGGTCGCTGAGCGAGGGCCTGCACCGACCGCTGCGGGTGGAGCCGCCCGGCGCGGTGATCGATCAGCCGCCGCCCGAAGACTCTCGCATTCAGCAGGTGCCGATGTTCCCGGTCGCGCTCGCGCTCGATGACGGTCTGCAGACGCTCGCGGCCAGCCTGTCGAGCTTCGGCGATCCGCAGCAGACGGCGGTGCGTCTGATCGCGACCGCCGTCTGCTGCGTGCGCACGTTGACGCTCGCGGCCACGCCTCACCCGATCGAGCTGGCGTTGAGCCCCGACGCCGGCGAGCTGCTCGCGTGGACCGGCGGCTATCCGAGCTTTCGTTGGCTCGGCCCCGATTGGTCGCCCAACGACGCCCCGGCGCCGAGCGGCGCGCCGCGGATCTCCGCGAACGGCCGCCACTCGGCCCACGTCTCGCCGCTCGAGCGCTCGATCGTCGATCGCAGCACGAAGGCGCCGCTGGTGGTGGCCAAGGTCGAGCCGGTGATCAGCGAGCTCGGGGCTCCGATCCCGGCCGCGCTCGCGAGCGACGGCACGCTCGCGGCGGTCGATCCGTTTGGCGGCGGCGTCGTGCAGCTACTCGCGAGCGACGGCAGCCAGGCGGCGATCGAGCTGCCCGGCGCGGCCACGGCTGTGACGTGGGTCGACGCTCGCGACGGCCGGCCGGTGTTGGTCATCGGCTTTCAGGACGGCTCGATCGTGCGTGTCGATCGCGAGGCCGCGACCACGCAGCCGATCCACGCGGGTGAAGGTGGACGCGTGTGGACGCTCGCGCCGCTCGGCGGACGGCCGGGGGTGTTCGTCGAGCTCGACGAGCGAGGGCTCGCGCTGCATCGGCTCGACGACGACGCGATCCTCGAGCTGCATCTCGCCGACGCCACCACGCTCGCGCGGCACGCTGGCTCGCCAGCGCAGCCGCCGAGCAGCGACGGACTGATCGCCGTGTGGATTCCGGGCACCGCAATGCCTGCGTGTGCGGTGTTCGACGGATCGCGCGCCGGCGTGCTCACCGTGGACATTCGCCGGCTCGGACCGACCGAGGGGCCCGCGTTCTTCGATGCGTTCGCAGCGGGAAGCCCATGCCCGAGCGAGCGGGGCGCGGCCCCGATCGAGCCCACCCCGCACTGATGCTAAGCTCGGCCGCGATGGCGACGGTCCGAGCGATTGCGCAGATCGGTGAGCCCGTGCTCCGCACGTCGGCGCGCGAGGTCACTGCAGAGGAGATCGAGACGCCCGAGTTTCAGCGCTTCGTCGACGAGCTGATCGCAACCATGCGTCACGCCCGAGGCGCGGGGCTTGCTGCCAACCAGGTGTTCGAGCCCGTGCAGGTGTGCGCGATCGAGGTCAACGACAACCCGCGCTACCCGTACAAGCCTCGCATTCCGCTGACGATCCTGATCAACCCCAAGCTCGAGCCGCTGTCGTCGGAGACCTTCGAGAATTACGAGGGCTGCCTCTCGGTGCCCAACCTGCGCGGGGTCGTGCGTCGCCACGCCGAGCTGCGCGTGCGTGCGCTCGATCGTCACGGCACGCCGCTCGACTTCGAGGTCCGCGGCGTCTCGGCCGGGACCTTTCAGCACGAGGTCGATCACCTGTGGGGCAAGCTGTTCGTCGATCGCGTCGAGGATCCGAGCACGCTGTGCACCTGGGACGCGTTCGGTCGCTATCACGAGGCCAAGTTCCGCGAGCGCGTCGGGCAGCTCGTGGCGCGCTGGGGGTCTTAGCGATGCGGGTCGATCTGCTGCAGCGCTTCGTCGATCTCGTCGGCCCGCCCGACGCTGCGGTCCCGCTGTTCGACTCGGCGATGCTCTACGCCGCGGCGCTGCAGGACGGCGACACCTGGCCGCAGGCGCGCATGGCCAGGCGCGAGATCGAGTTGGCGGTCGTCGATCACTGCGTTGGTCGTGAGGGCGCCGTCGACATCACCGAGGGCGTGCTCGAGTTCCTGCGACGCAACCGCTTCCGCGGCAACATGGTCGACTACGACGACCCGCGAAACAGCCTGATGGATCGCGTGCTCGAGCGTCGGCTCGGCTTGCCGATCACGCTCTCGGTGCTGGCCATCCACCTCGCCGAGCGCTGCGGCGTCGAGCTGCACGGGCTCGGCTTTCCTGGGCACTTCCTGGTCGGGCTGCAGCTCGAGGGGCCCGACCCGCACATCTGGGATCCGTTCCGCGGCGGTCGGCGTCTGCTGCTCGACGAGCTCGCGGCGCTCTACACCAGCGTCGTCGGTCACCACGTCGAGCCCGACTCGCCCGAGCTGCTCGCCCAGCTGCGGCCCTGTCACTCGCGCGTGATCCTGACGCGGATGCTCGAGAACATTCGCCGGCACTACACGGTCGCGCAGGAACTCGAGCGCGTCGCGGACACGCTGGAGCTGCTCGCCGCGTTGCACCCGGACGCGCCGCGGATCCGCGAATTGCTGGAAGAGCACCCGCGCCACCACCACTTGCTGAACTGACGTCGTGTGACCCAGGTCGCGGGTTGGGTACCTCGTGCGGAGCCCGGTGCTAGACTCCGGGCGAACCGTGCGCGAGCCGACCCGTTACAGCCTCTCCGCAGCGCTCTCCGTGCTCGCTCATGCTCTGTTCGTGCTGCTGTTCGCGATCTCGCTGCGCACGGACGAGCAACGGCTCGAGCTCTCCGACGAGCTGCCCAACTACAAGATCGACTTCATCGAATTCGAGGCCAAGGAGATCGAGCCCGACAAGGCGCAGGGTGAGGTCGAGGAGGAGCCCGAGAAGAGCGAGGAGCCGCCCGCCGAGCAAGAGGCCGCGCCGCCGCCGGTCGAGCAGCCCACCGATCCCGAGTCCGAGAAGGCGGCGCCCGAGCCCGAGCCCGAGGTCGAAGAGCCCAAGCCCAAGTTCGGCGAGAAGAAGTCGCAGATCAAAGCCATGGTCCCGCCGAACGCGACCTGGACGTTGATGCTGGCCAACTCGCGCGTGAAGAAGCTGCCGTTTCGTGACTCGGCGACCGAGATCATGGCGCCGCTGCATGACTTCCGGCTGCTGGTCGACGACGCGGGCTTCAACGTGTGGGAGGACTTCGAGTTCATCGTGATGGGCAGCCCGGACGCGACCGACCAGACCCAGGCGTTCGTGGCGGTGCAGTACACGTTCGGGCACGCCGAGATGAAGGCCGGCATCGATCGCGCCTGCGCCGAGCATGGAATGGCCGTGGACTGGCGCGAGGAGAACGACGCGCTGATCGGTGATCCGCGCTATCTCGATCCCGAGATCGAGGCCAAGAGCCGCGACGATCGGCAGATGGTGCTGCTGCCCGGCGACAAGGTGGCGGTGTACGTGCGCGAGGCCTTCATCCCGCAGGTCATCGCCGGGCCCGACGCGGGCAAGGGCAAGACCTCGGGCAACTTCGTGGCCAACGTCGCGAAGATGAAGAAGTACACCTACGCCGAGCCCAAGGCCGGCGTGCAGCTGGTGATCGAGGACATCCGCAGCATGGTCCGCGTCAACGGCCTGCCGTTCGAGGTCCCGAGCCGCGCCGAGGTGATGTGGGAGGCCGCCAAGGAGCCCGAGCTGGTCATCAAGCTCGACTTCCTCGAGAGCGCCCACGCCGACAAGGCCGAGCAGTACTGGAAAGAGGGGCTCGAGGCTGATCTGCGCAAGGTCGGCGCGTGGGATCTCGCGGGTGGAATGATCAAGGCGACCACCGTCGAGCGCAGCAATCGACAGCTGATCTTGCGGCATCGCTTCAACGAGGCGGCCGCGCGCATCGTCTTGCAGGCGATCGCCAAGGAGTTCGGCAAGGCCATGCGCTACTCCAAGAAGGAGGCGCTCGCGGCCAAGGAGCGGCGCGAGAAGAACTGGGCGCTGCGCGAAGAAGGCAAGCGCTTGCCCTCGGAGGTGCTCGAGCAGCCGGGCACCGAGGCTGAGCCTGAGGAGGGCGAGGGCGAGACCGGCGAGGTTGAGCCCGCGCCCGAGCAGCCTGCGAGCGACGACGGCGAAGAAGCGCCGAGCGAAGAGGCGCCGGGCGAAGAAGCACCTGAGTCGCCCGAGCCTGCCCCGCAGGCGGCGTGATCGTCAGGGCTCGCAGAAGTACAGCGCGTCGGCTTCCCCGGCGTCAGCCAGCATCTCGCACCAGCTGCCGCAGAACTCGACGCGATCGTAGGGCCCGTTCGGGTTGCTGTAGATCCAGCCGTCTTGCGCGTCGCAGTTGGCGATCTTCGGCACCGGCACGTTGTCGAGCTCGATCTGCAAGAGCGCGGGGAACTCGGGCTCGAACTCGAGGGTGGCGGTACAGCTGAGCGACTCGGTCAGGATCGACTCCAGCGCGTCGAGCAACTGCGCGTCGTTGCCAACCCCGTAGAAGTCCTGCGCGTCGGTGCTGGCCTCGGCACAGGCGAATTGCGCCGCGAGATTGGCCGGCTTGCCGCCCAGCTCGGCGACTTGATCGAGCTTGCACCACGGGATCACGCCGTCGGGCAGACCGTCGGGCTCGATCGGGCTCAGCTGTTGGGGGATGTCGATGCCGATCACGTGGACGGGGATCTGCGCGTCGGTCCACAGCGCCTGGACGGTCAGCGGGAACTTGCTGTCGTAGACCTCGAACAGCTGCGAGGGGCTGCCCGCATTGTCGCCACAATTGGCCATCCCGTCGGTGATCACGACCATGGCCTTGGGTCGCGTGGGGTCGAGTGATTGCAGGTACATGCCCGAGAGATCGACGGCGTCCTCGGCCGGCGTGCCGCCGGCGATCGTGGCGTCGTTGGCCGCCGGGATCCCGACGAGCACGGCCTGGCCGTTGGCAGTGATCGGGATCTCGGGCGCGTTGCTCATCACGCACCCGGTATCGTTGTAGGACGCGACGGCGGCGGTCGACGGAAACAGCATCGCGCCGAAGTCGAAGCGATTGTCGAAGGTGTTGATCACCGTGCTGAGGATCCCGTGCAGGCTGCTCCAGCGCGTGACGCCGGGCGTGTTGGGGTTGCCGTCGTGATCCCACAGCAGCTTCATCGAGCCGGACTTGTCGAGCACGAGCATGATCTGCGGGACCGCTACCTCCACGGCGGCCTTTGGGATCGCGCAGGGAACCCCTTCATCGCCATCGCCGTCGCCGGTGGGTTCGCCGTCGCCATCCCCGTCACCATCGCCGTCGCCGTCACCATCACCATCCCCGCCCGGCTCGACACAGATCCCATCGACGCAGGCATTGTTGCCGAGGCACTGATTGTCCACGCACTCGCAGCCGATCGAGCCGGGCGTGCACGGCACGTCGGTGCAGATGTTGTCGATGCACTCGAGCCCGTTGAGGCACTGACCTGCGACGCACTCGCACTCGGCCATGCCGCCGACGCACTCGCCTCCGTCCGTGTCGCCTTCCTCGAAGGCGCCGACCTCGTTGCCGGACGGATTGCCGCAGGCAAACAACTCGGCACACACGAACGCCGCGAGCAAGAGCTGGAGACGCCCACTCGACATCGATGCCCCAAGTTTCATCATCATCGCGCGATGCTAGAGGTCGCGCGCGCTGTGGTCAATCGCGCTCAGCCTGCGAGCACCTTGTTGAGCGTGCGCAGCTGGGTCACGTACTCGGCGTCTTCGGCCCAGCCCTTGGCGAGACTCTCGTTGCTCTCGACGGCCGACAGCGCGGCGGTGACCAGCTCCGGGAACTCGCGCAGCACCGCCTGATCATCCATGGCCAGTCGCACCAACCCGCGCGAGAGCAGTTCCGCGCTCAGGTTCAGCTTGCGATCGGGCAAGAACAGCTGACCGCGCTCGACTCCTTGCTTCGCACCGAAGCCAACGAATTGCCCAGGTTGGTCCTGCTCGCTGACGACCTCGGCCAAGAACTTCGTGACCATGCCGTGGCCGTCGGATGCGATCGGCGGAAGCTCGACGCCGAGCAGGGCGACGCGCGTGTCCTCGTCGAGCCGCTTGGCGATGAAGCCGTCCTCGCGTAGCAAGAAGTCGCGCCCGAGCTGGAGCGCGACCGGCAGCGCGGCCGCGACCAGCTGCCGACCCGCGGTCTCGAGCGAGGCCATCGGCAGCACCGCGGCCGAGCTCGAGCCCAGCAGCGGGACCAGGATCAACGCGGCCACGGCCATGCCGGCCGCGAAGTAAGCGAGGTTGTTCTCGCGCTCCGCTCGCTCGCGCATGAATGTCAGGCTGGTCGGCGACATCAGCACGAACTCGAGCCCGAACATCGAGCTGCGGTTGTCGAGCGTGTGCTGCACGATCGCCAGCGGATCGGCGATGCCGAGGTGTCGCTCGACCGTGCCCGGGAAGTACACCAGCGCCGCGTCGTGCTCACCGAAGGTACGAAACCACGCGATGTCGCCGGCCGAGCGATCGGGGCCGCGCTCGCTCTCGGTTCGCGCGAGCGGGAAGCTCTGCTCGCCGATCGTCAGCGTGGGATCGCTGTACTCGGCCTCGCCGAAGCCGTCCTTGCCTTTGATCGGGAAGGTGAAGTCGACCAGGTAGCGGTAACAAAAGCCGATCACCCAGCCGTCGCGCTCGCCGAGCAGCACCAGCTCGCCCGTGCGTTGGTAGTGATCGTTGTCGAGCGCGTCGAGCTCGACGATGTCCTGCCGGGCCTCGACCGTCGCTTCTCGGGTCTGCTGGCGCGCGAGCTCGAACGCGACCGACTTGCTGACCAATGTCTCGTAGGCGCTGGCCGAGTGGATCCGGTCGAGCCGAGGCTCGTAGCGATCGACTGCCGAGAGAATCGGCGGCGGTGGCGGTGCGCTACTCGGCGGCTCCGCGCGCGGCTCGGGCTTGGGCTCGGGCTCCGCCTCCGACGTGGTCTTGTCGCACCCTGCCGAGCTCACCAGCCCGCAGCCGAGCAAGCCCGCACCCATCGAGAGCGTGACGAAACCGCGGCGGCTGTGCATGGCGTGAAGGTATCGCGGCCGTCACGGGCGTGAGGACAAATCTCCGCCGCTGGACAAAAGCCGCTGCGTCCGGCCACAGTCGCGGCCGATGTCGCTCTACCAAGACTCCGTCGTCCAGATGTCCAAGATGCTGCGCAACCTCGCCGCGTGGCTGGCCAAGGCCAACGCGTTCGCGCAGACCAAGGAGTGCTCGCCCGACGACTTCGTCGGCTTCCGGTTGACCTTCGACATGCGCCCGCTCGCCTTCCAGGTGCAGAGCGCCTGTGACTCGGCCAAGTTCGCCGCCGCCAAGCTGACCGGCACCACGCCGCCGAGCCACCCCGACACCGAGGCGACGATGGCCGAGCTCGAGCAGCGCGTCGCCACGGTGCTCGAGTACCTCGACGGCTTCAAGCCGGAGCAGTTCGAGGGCGCAGCCGAGCGCGAGGCGACGCTGGCGTTCCTGCCCGGCAAGGCGATGTACGCTGGCGACTATCTGCGCGAGATGGCGCTGCCGAACTTCTACTTTCACGTGACCATGGCCTACGCGCTGCTGCGGCTCGCGGGCGTGAAGGTCGGGAAGATGGACTACATCAGCTCGCTCACGCTCCACGACGCGCCCAAGTGAGCCGCAGTGCGACCGCTCGCTTGCTGATGACCGTGCCTCGGCGTGTATTCTCCACGCGCCGAGGCGCTCAGGCGTGCAGCCGCGCCGCTAACGTGCTCAGCCCTCGCACGTGCAGCGCGAGGTTCCAGTCGCGGGTCTCGGAGCTCAGCTCGATCCGCGAGAACCTCCGCGTCAGCTCGCGCAGGAACACCTTGCCCTCGATCTTCGCGAGCGCTGCCCCAATGCAAACGTGCGGCCCATGACCGAAGGCGAGGGCGCCTCGGGGGTTGCGATCGAGCTTGAAAGTGTCGGGATCCTCGAAATGTGAGGGATCGCGGTTGGCCGCGCCAATCATCAAGCCGACGGGCGAGTAGGCGGGGATCGTGACGCCGTGGACCTCGACGTCGCGAGTCGTGAGCCGCATGAGCATGTGCGTGGGTCCGTCGAAGCGCAGCATCTCGTCGACGAAGCTGGGGACCAAGCTCGGGTCGGCGCGCAGGGCCGCGTGGAGATCGGGGC
>DATLLB010000032.1:0-15685 GCA_035538075.1 Enhygromyxa sp. | reverse complement strand
ACCCGCTCAAGGGGCGCGGTGACGCGAAGCCGATCGACGAGGTGCTCGACACCATGCTCGAGAAGATCAAGGCCTTCGACGCGAGCGCGGTTAAAGAGGATGAGATCGGAGCCGGCGGCGGTGGCTACGGCGGCGGCTCCGAGGGCGAAGAGGAATGATCCTCACTCCACTGTGAACGGCTCGGGCGTCGGCGGCTCGCCGTCGGCTCGATCGATCCGCGTGGTGCCGGCGATCGACTCGATCACGCCGACCGGATCGGGCTGACCATGGGCGACCAGCAGATCGAGCTCGCCACGCAGCTCGAGCAGCGCCCGCGACTCGAACAGCTCGGTGGTCGGATCGACGCGCCGCTCGATGCCCAGCAACCACGCGCGGGCCTTCGCCACGCGCATCCACACGCTCACGCCCGCGACCTCGCCGGCCTCGAGGTTGGGCAGATCGACGAGCTGGGCGAACGCGGTCTGCAGGGCGATGTCGAGGCGCGCGTCGGCGGTCGCGGCATCGTCGGCCCACGCGTCGATCAGCAGCTCGATCCGACAGGGCTTGCGGCGCTTGTAGCCGCGCGCTGCGGCGCCGCGCAGGCGAGCCCGCACGCCCGGGTTGCCGATCGCCGGCGCGTGATAGAAGCGGATGGTCCGATCGTCGAGGTAATACGCGTCGCCGCGCGCGACGGTGAAGTGCGGCGGCGACTCGACCTCGATCAACTCGCCGCTCAGGTTCTGCGGGATCTCGAAGTCGAGCTCGTCGCCGTCAGCCGGCCAGTCGACGACGTCGAGCTGATGCGCCGCGTCATCGGTCGGTGGATCCTCGCTGGGCGGCGCGAGCGAGAGGGCGCGCGCGTGCACGACCACAGCTCCACCCGCGACCGGCAGCCACGGTCCGCCGACCGTCGTGACGTCGTTGGGCAGGGCCGCGTCGACGGCCGCGATCAGATGGTTCTCGAGAGCGGCGAGCATGGTGATCTCAGAGCGAGTCGCCGAGGTCTTCGGCGAGCAGGTCGTCGGGCGCGAGCGGGGCGTCTTGCGCCGCGACGGCCCGCCAGCGCAGGGTCAGATCGGAGACGCGGAGGGTGGCCGGAACCGCCGACGTCACGCGGAGCACGATCGCAGTCGCGGCCGGGGCCAAGCTCGTCGGCGTCCAGTGGATCGTCGGCGCCCACTCGATCGCATGGGACTGCGGAGCGCCCGTCGTCAGCAGCAGCAGCTCGAGAGTCGGCGGCGGGATCGGACCGGTCTCGAGCGCACGCAATCGCAGCAGCGCCCAGCCGTCGAGATCCTCGCTGCGCTCGAGCCAGGCGCCGTCGCTGCGGCGGTGTCGAAGGGTCGAGATCGCGGCCGGCTTGGGCCGCCCGACCATCCAGCTGAGCTCGCCAGCGAGGCTGCGCACGACGATCCACGCGCTGCCGCTCGTGGCGATCGGCGTCGGGAAGTCGACCTCGAGCCAGCGCGGCGCTCGACCGGCGTAGTCGGGCTCGTCGATCGAGACCGGGACTTCGACGAGCGGGCTCGCGGCCGGCGATCCGGCCGCGTCGGCATGGACCGCGACGAGCAGCTCGACCTTGGCGCTCAGCGGCCGCACCCGCAGCGAGACGCCGGTCAGCTGCTCGGGCGCGGCCAGCTCGACCCGCTGCGCACGATCGTTGAGCGGGCGGATCAACTCGGCGAGCTTCTCGTCGAGCAGCGCAGGGTCGGGCTCGATCAGCAAGCGCTCGGGCGCGGGGAGGTAGTCGAGCGCGAGCTCGAGCGCGAGCAGGCGTGCGAGCGGATCGAGTGCGCCCTCGCGCTGGAAGAGCGGCAGCTCGACCGCGCCAGCCCAGCTGAGCGCGAGCTCGCCTGACGGTCCGGAGATCGGCGGACCGAACTCGTGGATCAGATGATCGGCGACGAAGCTCCACACGAGATCGAGGTTGCCGGCCGAGCCCGCGCGCAGAGTCAGCGGGATCGTCGTGGGCCCGAGCAGCGCGAGCTTCTGCTCGCGCAGCGCCGCGAGCAGCCCCGGCACCTCGACGGGCGTGAGCGGCTCGCCGGGCAGCGAGAAGATCGCTCGCTTGGCCGCGAGCGCCACGTCGCGCGCGCGCGGACCGAACTCGACGCTCGGCGTGGCCGTCAGGCTGACCGTCTTGAACGCGTCGAGGCCCTGCTGGACGAACTCGATCAACACGCGATCGGCGGTGGTGTCGGGGAAGCTCAGGTTGAGCGTGGTCGGACCCACCGAGTTGGGCACCGCCGTCATGGTCGGACCCGGCGGCGAGAACCACTGGCTGGAGCCCTTGGCGATCTTGACCCGCACGCCGAGGTTGTTCGCGAGGGTCAGCGCGACGCTGACCTTCTCGATCGTTCGTGTCTCGCCCCAATCGAGGCTGACCCAGGTGATGCCGGTCAGCGAGCCATCGACGTCGCTGGCGACGACCGGCGACGACCAGATCGGCTCCGGTGCGCCGCCGGCCTTGCGTAGGCTCAGGCTCGCCTCGCCGAGCTCCTCGTCGGCGGCGAGCTCGACGAGAAGCTCGACGCCCTCGCCGTCGATCACCACGCGGCGGGGGCTGGCTTGCAGCGCGGGGGCTGGCGTGCCGTCGATTGTGATCTGCATGGCTCAGACTGGCTTCAGCGGGAGCGAGGGGTCGTCGAAGGGCCGCATGTCGACGGCGTCGTCCGGCTTCTCGACCTTGACGAGGTGGTCGGGCAGCTCGATGCCGGCGACCTGGCCGAACTTGATGTCCTTGCTCTGCTCCGGCAGCGGCCGCGTCCACGCCGACATCCGCAGTCCGAGCAATGCCTCGTAGGTTTGGTTCTCGCCGCCGCCGTGGCGCCACGCGACGCCCCACAGCCGCGCCGACCTCGTCTGCTCGCGCTGGATGATCGAGCGATGCAGGCGTGCGCGGGTGGCCGGAAAGATCGGCTGGAAGAGGTGCGGGGCCGATGCCGAGACCGGGAACCAATGTCCGGGCGGCGGCGGCATCTCGTCGCCGCCGATGCCCAGCATCACGTGGCCGAAGCTCCGCAGCGTGGCCTCGGCCTCGACCTCGAGCACGCTCGGCACGAAGCGCTCGTCGAGGTCGAGCTGCAGCATCGGCGGAACCGGTCGCAGGTCATCCTGATTGATGGTCCCGAGCGGCCGCATCAGCCCGGCGAGCAGCTCGTCGAAGCACTGTCCGAATGGCTGGTCGGGATCCGCGAACAGGTCGAGCAGGTGGTGCGGGCTCCCGGCCTGCTTGGCATAGTTGATCAACGTATGGTTGGCCTGGCGCGCGAGCGCCAGCAGGACGTTGGGGTAGCGGAACTCGTTGCCCAGGTAGTAGCTATAGGCGAGATCGATCAGGTCGAAGGCCACCTGGATGTCTTCGAGGGTGATCTGCAGCCAATCGCGCATCGAGAGCGCCGACTCGTCGACGACCGCATCCCAGGCGCTCGCGCAGCCGGCGATGCGGACCAGCTCCGGGTCGACGAGATCCGAGACCAGCCGCACGGCCTGCAGGCGCTTTTCGTCGGCGCTGAGCAACGACCCTGTGTAGTCCGTGATCACCTGCTCCCACAGGTTGATGTCGAGGTTGGGCGGCGGACTCGGGATTCCGACGATCACCTGACTCTGCTGCCAGCTCCACTCGAAGCCGATGCGATCGTAGTAGACCGCGACCGGCACGTTGCGCACGGTCAAGTCCTCGACCGACAGGCTCGTGATCGCCAGCGATCCGGCCAGCTTCGTGCCGTCGATCGTGCCATTGGCGATCTTCGTCCCGGTCACCGCACCGTTGGCCAGCTTGGCGGTCGTCACCGCCGCGTCGGCCAGCTTGACGGTCGTCACCGATCCGTCGGCGAGACCGAGCCCGAGGTTGGGATCGAGCTTCGCGGCCGTGATCGCTCCGTCGGCGATCTTCGGTCCGGTGACCGCACCATCGACCAGCGCCGCGGTCCCGAGCGGCTCGCCCTTGGGCCCGCCCGAGTGGTCGTGCTGCTCGATGTCGACCCGCGTCTCGATCTGGATCTGGTTCCAGTCGGCGGCGCGGATAAGGTCGTTTGGTTGTTTGGCGATGTATGGCTCAGGCATCAGAAACTGACCTCCCAGGACAGCGTCATCTGGAGTTCGGGGTCTTTGGTGATGGTGTCGAACACCACCCGGTTGTAGAGAACTTCGTTGGATGCGAGCTCGCCTGGCTGGGCCGGCGGGCTCGATTCGTCGCCGCCCTTGACCATGATCAGGCCGGCCTCGCGCAGGACCAGCGTCTCGCCGCCGATCTCGGCCGGGATCACGGCGCTGATCGACATCGCGAAGCGCGGCGGCGTGCTGTTGGGCACCACGCCGACGACCTCGAACTCGGTCGCGACGCGACGCAGCGGCAAGTGAAGGTTGGTGTCGCTCGCGGCCGCCGGCGGGTACGGCTCGGGCGGCGCCTCGCCTTCCGCCGGTCCCCCGACGGCGAGCTCGACCTGCACGATGCCCGGCACCAAGCCGGTCAGCAGCTCAGCGAGCAGCTCGCGGCCGGCGGTCGTGACCAGGTTGTCGATCCAGCGATCGATGACCACTCGTCCCGACACGGGATCGAGCGAGACGACGTGAAGGCGGCCGGTTGGACTATGGACTTCGCGCATGTCGGTGTTCCTCGAAGATCAGGGCTCCTCGCCCTCGTCGTTGAGCAGGGCGTGGTCGTAGTAGGTCGTGCCGAACTTCGCGGGCTCGGGCGGACCGAAGGGGTTGGCCAGGCTCCAATCAAACTCGCTGACGTCGAATTCGCCGGGCAGGATCGGCGTATCCGCGAAGCGGCTGATGTCGAAGCGGGTGACGTCGAAGATGCCGATGAAGCCAAACACCTCGTCGGGCTCGGCCTGCTCGGCGAGGCCGGGCTCGAGCGCCAGCGCGTCGCTCGGATCGACGAGCTCGCTACCCTCGACCGCGAGCGCGGCGAAGCGATCCTCGGGGTCGACCGCGTCGACGAAGGGCTCGAGCGCAAAGTCGATGATCGGATGCACGCCAGCCGGGCGCACGCGATCGATCATCTGGCGCAGCAACTCGGCCGCGCCGCTCTCCAGCGCCTGCTCGACCGCCGGCGTCCGGACCACGCGAACCCGAAAGCGCGCGGGCGGTCGCGTCCACCAGCGCAGACCGAGCGCGACCTTGGTGGTCGCGGCGTCGAACTCGAGCGAGCCGAGCCCGAGCTCGCCCGGCGCGAGCTGGTAGTCGGTCAGCAGCGAGCCGAGCGTGGCGCCGCCGAGCGGACGAAAGATCCAGTCGTTGTTGCCGGGCAGCAGCATCGGCGTGTCGGCGGTCCGCGTGACGCGAGCGAACTTGGCGACCTTGATCTGGCCTGCGATCCCGCCGTTCTCGACGTCGGTGTCGAAGCGCGCCTCGTCGAAGCGAACGCCAGCGGCGAACAGCGCGAGGTCGGCCAGCTCCTCGGTCTCGATCAGGCCCTCGCTCTCGCGCCGCACGAACACGCGAGCCGGCAGTCCGGCTTCACCCGAGGGCAGATCGACCCAGACCTGCTCGTGCCGCGGCAGCGGGTTGCTCGGCGGCACCGGCCGGATCGTCAAGGTCTCGCCGGGCGCGAGCACGACCGGCAGCACGATCTCCTCGGCGCTGGTCAGGCTGCGGAAGCTCGGGACCAGCTTGGTGTCCGGCGGAGCGTCGTCGGGGACCTTCAGCGTGATCTCGGGCCGGGCCGCGAACAGGCTGTCGTTGCGCACGCGGATGCGTCCGGCTCCGCTGCTCGCCAGCGGATCGAGGCTCGGAGCAGGGTCGAGGCTCGAGCGGGTCAGCTCGGCGCGCGTGCGAGGGTTGTCGGTCACGCGCGCCGTCATGATCGTGCGCGAGCGCAGCGGACAGGTGGCATCGGGATCGACTCGCTTGCCGCCCTTGCACACGCGACAGCGATCGAGGCTGCGTGGCGGCAGACCGTAGCCGCGCGTCGAGTTGGACTCGGGCTTCTCGAGGATCGGGCAGGGCTCGGCGCCCAGCGAGGTCAAGGTCGCGGCCAACAGCACGCGCGGGGTCGCGAGCCCTTCGGCCAGCATCGGCCCGAGGATCCGCACGCGGTTGCGATAGGCCTCGTGATCGCTCTCCCAGGGTTGGCGCTTGAGGTCGAGCGCCTGGCCGAGCAGCTCGAGCGGGAGCGGATGACCGTCGAGCGCGACCTCGGGCAGACCGGACGGCTCGTCGCCCTCGGGCGGATCGCTCGGCAGCACCGGTCGCTCACCGTTGGCCGTTCGCAGCCAGCGATCCCGCAGCGCTCGCTCGACGAGCCCATCGACCTCGCGCAGGGTGTCGCCGAGCACCTCGAGCAAGACTCCGATCGCGCTGCTGGTCGGCTCCGTCGCGAAGGTCCGCGGGAGCAGCGAGCGCAGCCGGTCGTGGCGAGTGCGGTCTTCGACGGTCATGGTGAACTCAGGCGGTGAACAGCGAGATCGTGCGAATCTCGATCCGCTCGCGGGTCGTGAAGATCGCCTCTTCGCTGGCCTCGACGTCGTCGGCGACGGTCACGACGCGACCGTCGCGATCGTGGAGGATCACCAGCCGCAAGCTGGCGAGATCGAAGTTGGCGGCCTTGGCCGCGAGCGCGTCGGCCAAGCGGTTGCGGAGTTGATCCCAGGTGATGCTGACCGGATTGACCAGCGCCTCGCTCGGCAGGACCTTGCTCAACGCGGCTTGCAGGTCCGCCTTCTCCTGCGTGAAGTCGGCGCTCGGCGTGTATCCGATCGCGAGCTTGGCCTCGACGTCGACCCACACGGCCAGCTCGGGCGGCTGCAGCTCGAGCTCGATCGCGAACAGCCGCGCCCGCTCGTCGGCCCCGACGAACACGCCGACCGGCGCGGCCTCGCTGCCGAGCCGTCGCGGCGCTCCGTCTTCGGTCTCCTCGAGCTCGACGCCCGTCTCGGGATCGACGGCGCCGAGCGGCCAGGTCGGGATGCCGGGCGAGTTCGCCAAGGGCCCCGGCCGCGTCGGGGCCGTGACCTCGGCGATCCCGGCATGCGACGCGATCAGGTTGCGGATCTTGGTCCAGCGGACCGTCTCTTTGGTCGCGAGCCCGGCGAAGTACGAGCCGATCGTCGCCTCGATCGCGCTGCGCAGCGCAGACCCGGCTTGGGCGTCGAGCTCCTCTTCGAGCAGCAGGGTCGCACGCACGCGAATCCAGACCGGCCGCGCGCGCAGGGCATCGACGCGCACGCCGACCGGCCGAACCTCTTCGATCGCCGCGAGCGCCTGATCGAGCTCGGCCTCGCTGAGATCGAGATCGCCGATCACGACCTTGACCAACCCGGCTCGCTCGACGTCCTCGGACACCGAGACCTCGACGATGCCGAGCGCCAACACGGCCCGCTCGATCGCCGAGATCGTGGCCGTGCGCCCGCCTCGGATCGCGTTGCGAGCCCGCGTGCGCAGGTCGTCGTCGCTCTCGGGATCGCGGCGGGGCAGCAGCACGCCGGGGTTGGTCGCGCTCTCGATCCCGGCGATCGGTCGCTTGAGGATCGAGAGCTTGCCCGGCTCGACCGGCGCGCCCTCGGGCACCAGCGAGCGGACCGGCACCCGCGTCGAGCTCTGGCCCTCGCGCAAGACCGCCGGAGCCATGGTCTCGAACGCCTGCACGCCCTTGCCGGCGACCAGCGTGCCGGCCGGGATGTCGATGTCGAACGGCGCGGGCGTCTGCCGAGCGAAGATCACGTCACCCTCGAGCCAACCAGCCTGATGACGAGCGACGCCGAGCAACTCGACGACCCGCTCCAGCGCGGCCCCGCTGGCGGTGTCGAGGTAGCCGGCGAGGTAGACGGCCTCGAGCTGCTCGTAGCAGACCGCGAGCTCGCGGCTGAACGCCTCGACCAACGTGCGCAGGACCGAGCCCTCGGTCGCGTCGTCGAGGATCACTCGACCGCCGACGCCCGAACGCAGGCTCGCCAGCGTCTCGTCGACGATCCCGGCGAAGTTCTTCTTGAGGAAGGGACGCTCAGCCGACATCGAGGATCACTCCGAATTCGAAAGCGGGGCCGATCAACTTGCGCGGATCGGGCTGGATGGTGGCCGAGACGTCGACGGCGCCCGGATCGGCGCGCAGCGGTCGAACCTCGAGCGAGACGATCTTGGCGACGCGAGGGTCGGACAGGATCGCCGCCCGCACGTATCGACGCAGCAGCTCGAGGTTGGGTCGCGTCATCGGCTCGCCGATCAGCTCGTGCACGCGGCTGCCGTAGCGGGGATGACCGAGCCGGCCGAGCTCGCCTCGCATGGTCAGGAGCCGCAACTTCAGCGCCTGCACGAGGTTGTCGCGCCCGCTCGTCGAGGTCAGGTCGCGGCCGCGCAGGGCCAGATCGACGAGCCCGTCGTCGCGGAACTCGACCAGCAGATCGGCGTGCTCTCGCGCGCTCACATCAACCTCCCGGGCGCGGCCGAAGCCGCTGGCGTGCAGGCGATGCCGGGCGCGACCTGGGCTTGCTGGGCGAGCTGATCGAGCGCGCCAGCCAGCGTCTCGGCGATCGCCGCGGCGAGGTCGGGCGCATTCTCGCCGCGCAGTCCGTTGGCCTGCAGCAGACCTGCGACCACACCCTCGAGCTGAGCCTTTTGCGGGGCCGGCATCACATCAACCTCCCCGGCGCGCTGGTGACCATGCCCGCGACCGCGATGCCGGGCGCGACCATGACCTGCGCGCAGAACATGGTCAGACCGATCTCGCACGCGCTGGCCAGCACCTTGGCGAGATCGGGAATGTTCTCGCCCTCGAGCCCGGCGTTGCGCAGCGCCGCGTTGGCGAGCCCCTCGATCTGCGAGGCTCCGGGTCCGCCGGCTGGCGGTGGCAGCAGCATGCCCGGACCGACCGTCGCGCCGCTCGTCGAGACCGGATCGACGGCCGCCGGGACGCCGGGCAGCACCTGCGTCATCTTGCTGAACATGTCGAGCACCTGGGCGAACAGCTCGCCCATCGCGGTCGCGAGCTTGGGCGCGTCCTCGCCCTCGAGCCCGGCGCTCTGGACCGCCGACTTGCCCAACGACTCGATCTGAGATGCGCTCGGTGCCGGCATCCGTCAGCCTCCCTTGGCCTTGACCTTGGGCGCGCCGACCAGCGGAGCCCCGGTGTAATAGCACTTGTGGCTGCCTTCGGTGATCACCGGATCGCCGCCCGTGCCGAGGTTGATCTCGCCCGACGCATCGATCGTGCAGTCGGCACATTCGAGCGCGACGTTGCCGGCGACCTTGATGGTCAGATCGGCCTCGCCGGCAATCTCGATCACGTCGTCCTTCTTGACGGTCACGACATTCTTGCCGGTCGTGAGGACGATCGATTGTTCCTTGTCGATCTTGATCGAGGTCTCGTCGGCGAACGGCGATTCGAGCACGAATTCGTTCTCTTCGTGGATCGGCGGATTGGCCTGATCCGAGTAGAGGCGGCCGATCACGATCGGCCGATTCGGGTCGCCGCCGACATAGCTGACCAGCACCAGATCGTCGACGCGCGGCATGCTGACCATCCCGACGTGCGGGGTCGCGATCGGCACCTTGCGCAATTCGAGGTCCGACTCGCGCAGCTTCACGTTGCATTCGTGATTGTGCTCGTCGCCGTCCGCATGGGCGAACACCGAGGTCACGACCGCGAGATCGCCGAAGCGCCGGGTCGCGAGCTCGTCGCGAACGATCGCACGAATGATGTCGACGAGGTCGGTCATGAGCAGCAGCTCTCGAGACAAACAGGAGGGGTCCCGTGCCGGCGAACCGGCACGGGACCATCAATCACGGCGTCTTCTTCCACTCGTAGTGGAGCTTGAAGTCGTCGAAGTACGCGTCGATGTCGAGCGCCGACTGATGCACGCCCTCGGCGACCAGGCAGATCGCCTTGCCGTCGGTCGGGACCTTCAGCTTGGGCGTCGTACGCAGCGTCCACAGCCGCTTGCGATCGACCTCGGCCAGCTCCATGGCCGCGGTCGTGGTCGCGTGATCGGGGAACAGCTCGGTCCCGATGCTGGCCTTGACCTTGGCAAAGTCGCGGACCGAGATCGTGCTGGTGAAGCCGTCGGCGCCGTAGACCTCGACGCGGATCAGGCCGCGATCCGGGAACCCGGTCGCGCCGCGATCGGTGAACAGCGACCGCTGCAGGACCGACGCGTAGACGTAGAGGTCCCAGTTGGCCCCGCCGTCGGGCTTGTTGGCGTTGATCGACTGGTCGAGGAACTTCGGCAGCTCGATCCACTGATACATGCGCGAGATGACCGGCTGCGGAGCGTTGGACGGGATCGGCGGGAACACGGCGTCCGGGCCCGCGGCGCCCTGGCGAGCGTCGATCCACGGCTCGACGTGGCGGGCCGCGAAGAAGAAGCTGCCGTGCGCCGCCTCGCCCTCCGAGAAGCGCCCGCCGACGAAGCGACCGGGGACGCCGTCGTCGAGCTGACGCCTGCGCGAGCGCAGGGCCACGAACCCGCGCACGTTGGTGCTCGGATCGCTGATCCAGCCCTGCTTCTTGGGCCAGTTGTCCTTGTTGGGCGGCAGCACGCCGGCCGGCGAGAGCGGCACGATGTAGTACGGGTGCGGCGTCCGAGGCACGAGCGCGAGGCCCTCGTCGACGAACTCGTCGGCCGAGGGGTTGATCAGCGCGAGCTCGCCGGCGATCGGCTTGGGCGTCGGGTTGAGCCCGAACGGGAACTGGAAGCCCGCGTCGAACGGCTTGGCGCGCTTGAGGTTCTTGCGCGCGAAGTCGAGGTTCATCAGACGGTTGAGCGTCTCGTTGTCGAGCTCGCCGGTGATCGGCAGCTCGTTGATGGCCTGAAACTTCATCAGGTTGTCGTGAATCGTGCTCTCGAGGTTGTCCTCGGTCGGACTCATCACCGGGCTGTCGTAGCCGTGCTTCTTGAGCAGGTCGACGAGCTCGGCGATGTCCTTGGCCTTCTTGGCGTTGTCCTGCGGGTCGAAGTCGAACTCGAAGATGTCGATGCTCTCGTCGCCGTCGACGAAGGTCATCGCGCCCTTGGCCGGCAGCCCATCGTTGGCCGGCGTCGCGTAGAGCCGTCGGGCTCCGAGCACGAACAGCTCCTTCTCGTTGTTCTCGCCGGCCCCGATGCCCCGCGTGGTCACGCCCTCGCCGTAGGCCCACGCGCACAGCCGAATCTTGCCGGTATCGGCGAGCACCAGGTGCTCCTCGGCGTCCTTGAGCGCGGGGTTGTCCTTGTCGATCGCGGGGTCGTCGTTGTCGGCCGCCGGCTCGTCATCGGTCACGCGCGGGAACGGCAGCTGGGTGATGCAGAGCAGGCGGTAGAGCTCATGGCCGAGCCCGCGCACGTCCTCCGGCTCGGGGATGTAGTCGAGGTACTTCTCGACCTCGGTCGCGGCCGTGTTGACGGCCGTCATCGCCGAGCCGAGATCGCCGAGCGAGTCGACCCCGACCAGCGCCTCGATGCCGTCCTGGAAGTTCTCGTCGGTCGCGGCCTGGATCAGCTTGATCATGACCTCGGCCATCGCCTTGGCCGCGTCGGTCTGATAGAGCAGCTCCTCGAGGTCGAGCGTCAGCTCGGCCATGTACGACAAGGTCTCGGCCATGCCGTTGACGGCACCGCCGACGATCGAGCCGAGCGGCTCTTGTTTGTATTGGGCGCCGCGAGCCATGCGGACATAGCGGGGCGGACGTCCAGCCTGTTCGCGATCCTCCAGGGCATGGCGCACTTGGAAGAGCACGTAGGCGAGCAGCGAAAAGGGATTGCCGTCAGTAGTACTCGGCGGGGTCTCGGGCATGGTCTGGTCTCCTTGATCCGCAATGGATCGTTTCGATGAAAGAACTCGTGAGCGCAGGGGCTCGGTCAGGTCAGAGCTGCGATGAGATCGCCGAGCGAGCCGACTTCGGACTCGGCCTCGGGATCGACGTCTTGGCCGAGCAGCGCGACGATCTCGACGCGGATCGCCGCGAGCGTGCTCGGAGTCGGAATGATGTTGGGTAGCTCGATGTCGCCGACGTCGGCGAGCACCTGGCCGACCGCGACCAAGCCGTCGGTGACCGGCTCGAGCTTGCTGGTCAATGCATCGGGCGCTTCGCTCGACAGCGCAGTGCCGAGCGCGGCCAGACCCTGACCGAGCGTCTCGATCAACGCGAGCATCGCGTCGGCCGGACCGAGAAAACGATCGATGTTGTCGACGGCGTCGTGGATGAACGCGAGCACGTCGTGCAAGGCCCCGAGCACGTAGCGGACGATGTCGGGGATCAGCCCGGTCTCGCCGGCCAGCGCGAGCATCCGCGTGCGATGGTGGCCCTCGCTCGCGTCGGTCCCCTCGACCCGCGCTCGAAACTCGCGGATGCCGACCAGCAGCTGCGGGAACATGCCGTCGGCGGGCTCGGGCACCGGCACCAACGCGGTCATGGGATCGCCTCCGGCTGTGCGTCGGTCCGCAGCGCGAGCACGCGGTCGCCGAGCTCGGCGATCTCGCTGCGCAGCTCGGCGAAGCTGCTCGCGTCGATCACGATGTTGCTGGCGATCTGCAGGGCCTGCTCGGCGTAGCCAAAGCCCGCGCTGATCGGTCCGGTGACCTCGACGATCGCCCCGAGCCCATAGCTGGCCAGCTCGTTGCCGGTGTCGCCGACCATGCGACCGAGCGCGCCGACCAGCGGCTCGAGCAGCGCGAGCAGGCCCCCGAGCGCGTCGAGGTGGGCGATCGCATCGTCGAGTCGACCGAGCTGGGTGTTGAGCTCGCCGAGCAGGTTGGCGAGCAGCGACACGCCTTCGTTGAAGACGTCTTCGATGCCGAGCTCGGCCGCGACGCCGGGCAGCGCCTCGACCGTGTCGGTCGCGAGCAGCTCGCCGATGCTCGCGACCAACGCGGTGGTCTTGTCGACGATCGAGGTCAGCGTGCTCATGCGCTTGGCCCTCCGGCGAGCGGCTGCGCGGCCGCGATCGGATCGAAGCCCTGGATCTCGGCGAGCAGATCGGCGGCCGCCTGGCGGACCTGCTCGAGCTTGTCGAGGAACTCGGGCCCGCCGAGGAAGGCCTGGACCAGAGCCGAGGCCTCCGAGAGATCGAGCCCGGTCAGCTCTTCGAGCAGATCGAGGCCGGAGCCGGCCAGGATGTCGAACACGTCGGCGAGGCTGTCGGCCTCCGACAGCGCCTCGACCAGCTCGATGACCTTGGTCGGATCGATGCCGGTCAGGGCCGAGAGCAGGTGGGCGAAGTCGGAGGGATCGAGGCCACCGAGCGCACCGAGCACGGCCTGGGCGAGTTCGCCGACGTTGATGCGCGAGAGCAGGTTGCCGTTCTCGCCGAGCAGCCCGGCGAGCCCGCCCGGATCGTCGAGCGCCCCGCCGAGCGCCAGCGCTTCGTCGTTCCAGGTCGCAGCATCGGCCGCGACCTCTTGATCGACCGCCGCCGTGGCGGCGCCGGCCGGCTCCGGCGGCTCGGTCCACTCGCGCACGCGCAGCGTGAACTCGTAGCGGAACGTGTAGCCGGGCACCTGATGGACCTCGAAGGTCTCGATCAGCACGTCGGTCAGCTCGGTCCCGACCGCGATGTCGGCCGAGAACTGCAGCGGCGTGGCCTCGGCGTGGGCCGAGCGGAGCGCCTCGATCTGCTCGAGCGCGACCTCGCCGAGCAACAGCCCGCGCATGTTCAGCCGGATGGCCCCACGACCGAGATCCTGAAACACGCTGCCCGAGCCGCCCGGCAGGCGGTGCTCGACGAGGTTGCGGCCCTCGTCGACCTCGACGCTCTGCAAGCGCGTCAGCTCGATGTCGCCAAGCGTCACGCTCATGTCAGAACTCCAGCCTCGTCAACAGGCCACGCTCGATCGCGAAGTGATGGCTGACTCGACGCGCGCGCAGGGTCAGCGTCGCGCTGCCGTCTTCGCCGGTCGGCAGATCGGCGAGCTCGATCCACTCGCCGGGTTGGACCTCCGGTCGACCGAGCAGCGAGCAGTGACCGAGCAGCGGACGCAGGGCGAGCAGCTCGGCGCGGGCCTTGGCCAGCTCGCCGGCGACGTCGGACGATCGCACCGCGCCGGCGAACACGGTCCGCACCAAGGGCCCGCGGCTGCCCGGCGAGACCGAGCCGACCTCGCCCGCCGTCGCGCCCGGCTCGACCTTGGCCTCACCGGTCACGCCCGAGAGATCGGTCGGCAACCAGTGGCTTCGCTCGGCGCCCTTGCTGCCGCCCGCCCCCTCGCCCCAAAAAACAAATGAATCGACCGGCGTGGCCGATCGCTCGATCGCTATCTCGAGCAGATCCTCGCCCCAGACCAGGCGATGATCGGCGGCGCCGGCCGGCTTGGGCTTGCGGAAGTGGACCTTGCCCTCGCCGTCGCTGCCAGTCTCGACCCCGATCAGCTCGGCCAGCATCTGGATGTGTCGCAGCGCTCGCGGGCCGCGGTGCACGACGTAGCTGGGGAAGGTCGGACCTTCCTCGATCTCACCCTTGTCGGCGCCGGCCTGATCGATCAGATCGCCGACGATGAAGCCGGCCGAGGCTTCTTCATAGGAGCCCTCGACCTCGGTCCGCGCGAGCTTGGCCAGCGCATCGCGGCCGCGGATCCAAAGCGCGGTCGCTCGTCGCTCGACGCCCTCGACCTCACCGGTGAACACGGTCGTCTTGCCCTCGCCCGCGTCGAGCTCGACGCTCAGCGGATCGCCGATCGCCGGATCGCCCCAGCTCGGATCGCCCAGCCGGATCAGGCACCAACCACCGCCGCCACCGAGCCCGACCTCGGTCTCGATGCCGAGCAGCGGCCGTGCGTCGCGACCCTCGTTCGCGAAGCTGGCTGCGCCGATGCTGACGGAGTAGGAGATCGCCATGGTCGCCTCAGACGTCGATGCCGTGACGACGCGCCGCGTTGCGCAGGACGGCCGTCAGCGTGCGCTCGAGCTCGCCGTCGATCGAATCGGCGACGAGCGGGGCGCTCGGTGGTGCGAAGCTCGACTCGCGCGTGGTCGCGGAGCCGCTCGGGCTCGCGTTCGCTAGCGCAGGATGGGTGGAGATGGAGGCGAGCGGGCCCTCGCTGCCCGGACGAGCGGCGCTCGGTGAGCCGGCGAGCTCGAGCGTGCGCAGATTTGTGGCCCGCAGCGCGCTCGGCCACTCGCGCATCGATGTCGTTGGCGATGGCGATGCGTCGACGCGTCGCGCGAGCTCTGGCGTCGACGCGTCGACGGCTTCCGACTCGAGTAGCGCGAGCGCCTCGGAGCCGCGCGCAACCACGGACACACGGCCGGCGTGCAGGCGAGCCGAGGGCGTCGCAGTCGAGCTCGGGCTCGATTGGCTTGGACGGCTCGGGCGGCTCGAGATGGCCGGGTCTGCTCGTCGGATCGTGGAGCTCGAGCTCGATGATCCCACTCGTGCGTCCGCGACTTCGCTGGCGGAGTGCGGGTCCAGGCTAGCGACGCGGATCGGCTCCGTCACGCTCGCGATCGAGCGAGTAGCCCGCGGCGACGTCGAGCTCGCAAGGTCGCCGACCAAGTCACTCCGCTCGACGCTCGCTGGCTCGATCGGCTCGGGCGAAGATCCGCGCGCGAGCTCCTGTTCGTCGAGGCGCGGTCGCGGACGCACGCGAAGTCGTCGAGCATGCGACGGCGCATCGACTGCCCTCGGGGTCTCATCAGCCGACGCGATCCGCAGGCTCGCTGGCTCGCGCGACGGCGAGGCCTCACCGGCATGCGCGGGTGCGGGTGGCCGCACGCTCGCAAGCTCGCTCGCATCGTCGCGCCCGAACCCCGACAGCGCCGCGGGAGGCTCGACATCGAAGTTCGTAGCCC
>DATLLB010000031.1:0-2298 GCA_035538075.1 Enhygromyxa sp. | reverse complement strand
GTCGGGCTTGGTCGCCGCGGGCTCGTGCGATGCCGGCTCGTCGCCCAGGCCGTCGCCCGAGCCACTACCCCCACCTCCGCCCCAGCGTTCGCCGTCGCTCCCGCTGGCGAGCCCATCCGCAGAGCTGAGCTCGAAGCCTCGCAGCTCGTAGGGCTCGCTGCTTCGCGCCTGGGCGTCGCTCGGCTGCGCGTCCGCAGGCTTGCTCGGCTTGTGCTCGCGCTTGCTCGTCGGCCGCGGCTCGGCAGCGGCGACCGGCGTCTCTTCGACTTGCGCCTCCGGCTTGGCCGGCGCGACCGAGAGCGGCGCGGGCTCGATCGGCACCACGGCACGCGCCTCGAACAAGTGCTCGTGCGTGGCCGGTCGCGACTTGGGCTGGAGATCGGCGACCGCGGTGGCGAGCGTGATGAAGCCGACCGCGTGCAGCACCGCGCTGCCGATCACGATCGCCCAACGGCGCGTCCGCTCGCGTCGCTCGTGCTCGGTGCCAGCTTCGGTGGCCGCGAGGATCGCTCGCGCGCGCACGCCCTGCCGCGCCAGATGGATCGCTCGCCGCTCGCTCGCCGACATGGCCGCGACGCCCGAGTCCGAGCTCGTGCATCCAGCCGCGAGCGCCACGCTGGCGTCCACACACCAGTCGTCTTGCTCAGTCCCGCGAGCCCAAGCGCTGGCGAGCGCTTCGGCACGCCCCTCGGGTGAGTTCGGGTCGGGCACGACGCGCAGCGGCACGGTGCTGCGGCGATCGCTGCCGGCCGCGCGCTGACTCGCGCTCGGCTGCGGCTCTTCGCTCATCGCCGAACCTCCACGCTCGACTCATAGCACCAATCGCCCGCGCGCGAGCAGGGCCGTCTGCACGGCGCTCGATCGATCACTTGAACGACTGCGCAACTATCAAATGCGCACGGCCGGCTTGCACATCCGACCGCCAAGCTCATAGCTTGCGTGTCCCTCTCGATGGCGACCCCACACCATACCGTCGACCGCGTCGGCAGCTGGCTCTCGCTGGCGTGCGCGCTCCATTGCGCCGTGGTGCCGGCGGCCGTGTTGCTCGCGGCGCTCGGCTTCCCGGTCGTCGGCTCGCTCGGGTTGTTCGACGACCCGCGCTTCGAGCTGGGCTTCTCGCTCGCGGCGGTGATCTTCGTCGCGGCCAGCCTCGGGCTCGGCGTTCGTGGTGGCGCGGAGCGGCGGCCGATGGTGGTTGGCTTTGCGATCGGGCTCGCGCTGCTCGGCGGCTCGCGCCTGCTCCCAGGTCCCGAATGGTTCGGGCACTTGGTGCTGGTCGCGGGCGCGCTGACGATCGCGTTCACGCACCGCCGCAGCCTGCGGAGTCGCAGCTGTTGTGATCCCGAGCTGCTCGGACCGGAGCCGGCCCGCCCGCACGCCGAAGGCCGAGTACGGGCGACGTCCGAGCAGCGTGGAAGCGACCCCACGCCTGCGTCCGCGCCTTTGCTACCGTGAGCATGTGGCCTCGATCGCCGCACCGATCCACAAGCCCAAGCGTCACCCGACCCGCGGCGACGCGATCGAGGCCGCAGCCGGTCGCACGCCGGTGCTCGAGGTCCGCAACGTCGACGTCGCGTTCGGTAGCAAGCAGATCTTCGAGGACCTGAGCCTGACCGTGTACGAGAGCGAGGTGCTGGTCATCCTCGGGTTTTCGGGCTCGGGCAAGAGCGTGCTGCTCAAGCTGATGAGCGGGCTGCTCGAGCCCGACGCCGGCGAGATCCTCTACCGCGGCACCAACATCGCCAGCATGAACGAAGACGCGCTGGTCGAGATGCGCAAGGCGATGTCGCACGTGTTCCAGAGCAACGCGCTGTTCGACTCGATCAACGTGCTCGAGAACGTCGGCTATGGCTTGCTCGAGCACACCAAGCTCGGCGACGAGGAGATTCGCGCGCGGGTGGTCGAGTGCCTGAAGTGGGTCGGGCTCGGCACCGAGGTGCTCACGCGCATGCCTGCGCAGCTGTCGGGCGGCATGCAAAAGCGCGTGGCGTTGGCTCGCGCGGTCGCGACCGAGCCGCGCATCATCCTCTACGACGACCCGACCGGCGGACTCGATCCGATCAGCGTCACCCGCATCGGCGACATGATCGAGCACCTGCAAAAAGAGCTGCGCCTGACCTCGGTGATCGTCACCGGTGACATGAAGATCGCCTTTCGTGTGGCCGACCGGCTCGCTCTCATCGCGCACCGCCACATCGCCCACCTCGGCACGCGCGACTACTACCGGGAGTGCGACGCGCCCGAGGTGATCGAGTTCGTCCGCGACCCCGAAGGCCGCGAAATTCGCTATTAGAGACC
>DATLLB010000030.1:0-17286 GCA_035538075.1 Enhygromyxa sp. | reverse complement strand
CGACGAGAACGGCGCTCCCCGATTCGTGCGGTGGGTCAACGACGAGCTCATCGAGTGGATCTACTTCTCGCCCGACGTGGCGGTCGGCGCCAACGGGATCTGGGGTCTGGCGAGCGACGATATCTGGGCACTCGCTGGTCTCAACAGGCACTATCACTGGGACGGCAACGGGTGGTCTGCCGAATACGCCGGACCGATCGAAAGCGCGAACGAAATTCACGGCTACGGCCCCGATGACTACTGGCTGATTGCCTACAACGAGGGCGCCCACTGGGACGGCTCGAGCTGGACCACTTACAATTTCGCCTGGGGTAACAGCGGAGCGTTCTGGGGCTTCTCCGGTGGCGAGGATGCCTGGGCGACCGAGTTCTCCTACGAGCTCGGTGGAATCAGGCGATTGCAGGACGGCTATTTCAAATATTGGTCCGACTCGCCGCTCGACGGCGACGGCAAGGCGATTTGGGGGACTTCAGCCTCGGACGTATGGCTCGCGGGGACCAGTATGGTCCACTACGACGGCAACGCGTGGACTCGGGTCCCCTTCGACGGCTACCCCGATTCCGTGTGGGCCGCCAGTGAAACCGATGCCTGGGCCGGAGACCAACACAAGCTTCACCACTGGGACGGCGTCAGCTGGACCCTCCATACCGCGTTGCTCGATTCCGGGCCCATGGAAATCAACAGGATCTGGGGGTCGGCCCCAGACGACATTTGGGCGACTGGCATCTACACCGAGGGGCAGGACAAGGGTTATCTGTATCACTACGATGGCGTCAGCTGGACCAAGTATCCCTACTTGCCGGACCTTTCGAGTAACCACTACACCGCTTTGTGGGGTCTGACTGCCGACTACGTATGGTTGGGAAGCTACCTCAGCGACGAATACTGGATATTCGACGGCTTCGGTTGGGTGGAGTCGACAGAGAGCACCTCGATTCGCAACATCTGGGGCACCGATCCTTTCAACATCCGCGTAGTGACATGGGGTCCCTCCATCGAGCGCTACAATCCGATGCTTCAGGACTTCGAGGTCGAGTACTACGACCCGCTCGGGGGCAACCCGAGGACCTTGTGGGGTAAGTCGAGCACCGACATTTGGGCCCTCGGCGAGCATCACTTCTTTATGCGCTACGACGGCAACTCATGGACCGTGTCGGATGGACCCGTAGTCGAGGAGCAGCAGTGGCGAACCGAGGAAATCAGGGTTATGTGGGGTATTGATGGAAGCTACTTCGCCGCTGGCCAAAGTGGGCTAATCCTCCAGCGACCGTGAACGTCTGGCTGCGGCTGACTCAGATCGTCTTCAAGTACTCGAGCACCGCAGCGCGCTCCTCTTCGCTGAAGTGATCCCCAAACGTGTGCCCGCCGTTGTCGTGGCCGAGGATCGTGGTGTCGTAGATGTGCTTGGCCTCGCCGACCGGCGCGCTCGCCTGGCCGTGGTCGAGCGGCTCGAACACCCACCCGAGGGCGTCCCAGTCGTAGTTGGTACTGTCGTAGTTCGGCCGTCGCCAGTACATCGGCCGCTTGGTCGAATCGAGCACCAGCTCGAGCGTCGGGACCGAGCCGTTGTGTAGGAACGGGGCGGTCGCCCAGATGCCGTCGAGCGGCGGCGCGGTGTAGCCGATGAACGGGTCGTCGGCGGTCAGCCGCGTGACGGTGCCGTACCAGCTCTCGTTGTACCAGTCGATCAGGACTTGCACGTCGTCGAGCGCGTCGCCGAGCAGCGAGTCGGTGCCGATCACCTCGATCGGGATCAGCAGGTTCGGGAAGGTCTCCTGCTCGGGATCTTCGTGGTAGGTGCCGTGGCAGCCGGCGCAGTTGCACTCGAACAGTGCTTGGCCTTGCTCGGCCAGCGCCGGATCGATCGCGTGCGGGTAGCTCGGGGGCTCGAGCGTCTCGAGGTAGGCCCGAATGTCGGCGAAGTAATCCATCATCTCGGCCGCCTGCGTGGCCGTGTCCACGCACAGCGACGAGGCGAACATCATCGTGCCGCGGTGATCGCCGCGTGACATGCCGTTGTAGAAATGGCCGGCTTTCTTCTTCACGCGCCACCACGGCGGAGTGTCGAGCGGGAGCAGTGGTGGCGAGACGGGGATCAGCTGCTCGTCGGACCATGCGAGCGTGTAGGGGTTGCGGTGCGAGGCGAGGATCACCGCGACGTCGTCGGCCGGGTTGCTGCCGATCGTGTAGGTCTGAATGTAGGGCCCGAGCGCCTCGTAGCGGCTCTTGAACTTGTTGATCTGCGCGCCCGAATCGGACCACTCGGGCAGCGTGGGCAGCAGCGCGAGCATCGAGCCGAAGTCCTGCGTGAAGTCGGCGTCGTGGCGGCCGAGGCCGATGATCAGCTCGCCGTTCAATTCGGCGGCGTGGCAGGTGAGGCAATTCATCGCCGCCAGCTCGGTGCCGGCCTCGCTCACGACCAAATTCCAGTTGTAGGGCAGCGTCGCGTTCTTGCCCTCGCGCCACGGCAGCGCCTCGCCGTCGGCGTAGGTGCCGAGAAAGCCCTTGCCGAGCATGAACAGGTCGTACGGAATGCCGCAGCTGACGTAGTCCTGGTTGAGCAGCGCCCACTCGCCCGCGACCGGATCACCGGGGATGTCGTCGGGGTCGGGGATCGCAAAGCCGGTGTCCCAGATGCCGGGCTGCTCCCAGCACGCGGCCGGCTGCTCGTCGCCGGTCTCGCTCTCGCTCTCGCCCTCGTCGTCGTCTTCGGTGTCGAGCTCGGTATTCGTGTCCGATCCGTCCGCGCCGCTGGTGTCGGTCTCCGCGGTCGCCAGCGCACCGGGGTCCGGCGCACAGGCGAGCGTGACGAGCAAACCCAGCGGCAGCGAGATCCTGAAGCGCGAGCCCATGCGCTCAGGGTAGCGAGGCTGGCCCGCGGGCGTCTACAGCCGCCGCAGCATCGAGGCTGGCATCGGCGGGCTATTGAAAGGTCCCGATCGGCCCAATCAGCAGGTCGGCGAGCTTGGCCCGGTGATGGGCGCCGTCGCCAAGCAAGGCCACGCTGTGACGCTGGCGCTTGAAGTAGAGCTGCACGAAGCACTCCCAGGTGAAGCCGATGCCGCCGTGCAGCTGCACCGAGCGGCCCGAGCAGTGCGCGGCCGCGTCGCTGGCCGCGGCCTTGGCCATGCGTGCCCGCAGCAGCGCCTGCTCGGGCTCGTGATCGAAGCTGCACGCGGCGTCGTAGAGCAGCGAGCGGGCCTCGTCGATCATGATCATCATGTCGACCAGCGGGTGCTTGACCGCCTGAAAGAAGCCGAGCGGGCGATCGAACTGCACCCGCGTCTTGGCGTACTCGGTCGTGGTCTGCAGCTGCCACTCGGCCGCGCCGACCATGTCCGCGGCGGTGATCACCAGAAGCGCAGGCTCGGCCGACTGCAACGCACGCAGGGCCTCACCGGGCGCGGCGGCGATGCGATCGGGCGTGACCTCGACGTCGCGCAGCACGACGCGGGCTTGGTCGCGCGTGAGATCGACGATCACGTCCGGAGCGATCGTCACGCCCGGCGCGTCGGCCTCGACGATGTAGAGACCGACTCCCTGCGGCGAACTGGCCTCGACCACGAACACGTCCGCCTTGCTCGCGTCCTGCACGAAGTAGGCGGTGCCGTTCAAGATCGTGCGCTCGCCGATCGAGGCGCTCACGTCGGTGTCGGCGAGCTCCCAGGAGCCGCGCCGATCGGTCCACGCCAAGCTCACCGCGGCGCCTTCGACGATGCGCCGCAGCAGTGCGTTGGCGGGCTCGCTCGCGCACGCAGCCAGCACATACGTGCTGCACAGCGTGGTCGGCAGCGGAGACGGACACGCCGCACGACCGAGCTCCTCCGCGAGCCCGGCGATCGCGACCAGGTTCATGCCAAACCCGTCCGCGTCGCTCGGCACCGCGATGGCGGTCCAGCCGAGCTCGATCATCTGTCGCCACAATTCGCGATCCCACGCGGCCGCCGACGAATACGAAGGATCCCCCGCGACCAGCCGATGCACCTGCCCCGGCGAGCACTGCTTGTGCAGCAGCTGCCGCGCGGTCTGCTCGAGCATGCGCGCCTCTTCGCCGAAGCCAAAATCATCCGCCTGCGTCATCGTCGTCCTCACTTCGACTTGGCCAGCCCGAGCACCCGCTCGCCGAGCACGTTGCGCTGGATCTCGCTCGAGCCGGCCGCGATCGTGAACCCGTACGAGTTCATGTACGCGAGCGGCCAGCGTCCACTCGCGATCGCGTTGGCGTCGTCGTGATGCAGCGTGCTCTGCATGCCCTCGATCTCGCAGGCCAGCCGCGCCGCGTGCTGGAGCAGCTCCGAGAACACGAGCTTGTGTTGGAGCGGGAGCCGATACGGGTGATCGATCAACGCCGGGACCTTCGCGCGTCGTTGGCTCTGCTCGAACGCTCGCTCGCGGATCAACAAGCCAACCAGCTTGTCGCGGATCACCGGATCTTCGGCGGCGAGCTTGCCCGCGCGATGGCACTGCTTGGCCAGCTCGATCAACCCGCCCGCGCCGAGGCTCTCCGGCGAGCTCTCGCCGAACGCCCCGGACACGGGCGTCACCAGCCCACCTGCGCCGCGCTCGTGCAGCAGCGTGGTCATCGCGACCGTCCACCCGCGCCCGACCGCGTCGACGCGATGGCTATCGTCGACCTCGAGATCCTCGAACAGCACCTCGTTGAAGCCGGCCTCGCCGGTCATCTTCACCAGCGGTCGCACGGTCACGCCCGGCGCCTTCATCGGCACGACGAAGTACGTGAGCCCGTTGTACTTGTCGGCCTTGTCGGTGCGGCACAGCAGGATCATCCACACCGCGAAGTGGGCCAGCGAGGTCCACACCTTGTGACCGTTGATGATCCAGCGCTCGCCCTCGCGCCGCGCAAAGGTCTGGACGTTGGCGAGATCGGATCCGGCCGCAGGCTCGCTGAAGCCCTGACACCAGATCTCGTCGCCGGCCAGCAGCGGCGCCAGCAGGTCACGCTTTTGGGCCTCGGTGCCGTGATTGAGGATCGTCGGCGCGGCCATGCCGAGCCCGACGATGTTGGGCAGCATCGGCGCGCCCGCGGCCTGCATCTCCTGGTTGGCGATGCGCTGGCAGTTGCGCCGCCCGCCGCCGCCGAACTGCTTGGGATAGTCGCAGCCGACCAGCCCGGCTTCGTACGCGCGCCGCTGCCATGCGCACAGGTAATCGAGCTGCGCCTGCGTGGTGATCTCGATCGGCACCTGCGGCAGCCGGAAGCTGGGCTTCGCGGGGATGTTGTGGCGCAGCCACTCGCGACAGTGCGCTCGAAAGGCGGCTTGCTCGGCGGACTCGGTCTTGCTGGCGTCCATCATTCACTCCGCTTCTGCGGCTTCTTGTAGACCTCGTCGACCGAGACCGTGCAGCCGACGCTCTCGAGCACGACCGACTCGCCCGCGAAGGCTTCGAGAAAGGACCAGTTCCCGGATACGTTTCGGCGGAAGATTTCAATGTGCTGCGTGTCCTGTGACACGAGCACGTACTCGCGCAACGAGGGGATTTGTCGATAGTGCGTGCCCTTGCTGCCGCGGTCGTAAGCCTCGGTCGTCGGTGAGAGCACCTCGATGATCAGCGTCGGGTTGGTCACCGCGTCGCCATCTTCCGAGTCGGTTTCGAGATCCCCACAGACCACGGTGATATCGGCGTAGGTTGCGATGTTGGTGGCACGAGACCGGACGCGAAGATCGGTTGTGTAGACCTCGCACGGCCCTCCTTCGAGCGCGGCCCCGAGGATTCGAATGAGCCTGCCCTGGAGCCGCGCGTGCTCTGGAGTGCCGCCGACCATCGCGTAGACTTCGCCGTCGATCCACTCGTGCTTCTGCTGCTCGAGCCGCTCCTGGCGCAGATACTCCTCGTACGGCACTCGAGCTTTCTTCGCGGCTTCCGACATCGTCGCCATCATAGCCGACCGCGCGGAGCGTCAGTTGACCGCCGCCGCTGCGCCCGCCTACCGTTGGCGAATGCCCCGCTCGCTTGCCCTACGCCTGACGCTGACGCTGCCCTTCGCCCTGCAACTGTTCGCCTGCAACGACGACGCCCCGAGCGACGGCGGCTCCGCCAGCGAGAGCGGCGAGACCGGCGACCCCGACACCGAGACCGGCGAGACCGGCGTCACCGAGGACACCTATCACGCGTCGATCCGCCGGACGAGCCACGGCGTCGCGCACATCACCGCCGAGGACTGGGGCAGCCTCGCGTTCGGGCAGGCCTACGCGTTCACGCAGGACAAGGGCTGCCTGCTCGCCGATCAGATCATCAAGGTCCGCAGCCAGCGATCGCGCTGGTTCGGGCCCGGAGAGAACAACGCCAACGTCTACACCGACTTCGCCTACCTGCACCTCGGCGTGCATGCGACCGCGACGGCGCAGTTCGACAACCTCAGCGAGCAGGTTCGGCAGGTCATCGAGGGCTACGCGGCCGGCTACAACAAGGCGCTCGCCGACGGTGCGATCGGTGGCGTCTGTGACGGCGCCGAGTGGGTCCCGACCACGATCGAGCCCGTCGACCTGTTCGCCTACTACCTCGACCTCGGCCTGCTCGCGAGCGGTCGGCAATTGATCTCGGCGATCGGCTCGGCGCAGCCGCCCGGAGGTGGCAACGCGCCCTTCGATCCGGCCCCGCACTACTCGGTCGTCAACGGTCACCGCGGACGGCTCGGCAGCAACGGCTGGGCGTTCGGCAGCGACATCAGCTCGACCGGGCGCGGCATGGTCATGGGCAACCCGCACTTCCCGTGGGAGGGCGAGCTGCAGCTGTGGGAGAGCCACCTGAAGATCCCCGGCGAATTCGAGGTGTATGGCGTCGGCCTGCTCGGGGTGCCGGGCGTGCTGATCGGGTTCAACGAGCACGTCGCGTGGACGCACACCGTGTCCGACGGCCACCGCCTGACGCTCTACGAGATCACCTCGCCGCCCGGTGAGCCGACCAAGTACCACTACGACGGCGAGGTTCGCGACATGCAGTCGCAGCAGTACACGATCGACGTGCTGCAGGGCGACGGCTCGATCGCACCGCAGACCCGCACGATGTGGCGCACCCACTACGGGCCGATGCTCGCGCTCGAGCCCTTCTACTGGACCGAGGCCTTCGCGCTCAGCTACCGCGACGCCAACATCGACAACTACGTGCTGATCGAGCAGTTCCTGCGCATGAACACCTCGACCAGCCTCGAGGAATTTCAGCAGGTCCACCACGACGTCAACGGCATCCCGTGGGTCAACACCATGGCCGCGTCGGCCGATGGTCGGGCCTGGTACATGGACTCGACGCCGACGCCCAACCTCACGCAGGAGGCGATCGACGCCTGGTACGAGCGCAGCCAGACCGGCTTCACCAAGGCGCTCGCCGAGCAGGACGTGTGGCTGCTGCAGGGCTTCGACAGCCGCGACGAGTGGCAAGAGGATCCGGGCGCGCGCAGCCCCGGGCTCATCGCGCCGGCCAACCTGCCGCAGCTCGAGCGCACCGACTTCATCTTCAACTCCAACGACAGCTACTGGCTGAGCAACCCGCTCGCGCCGCTGACCGGCTTCTCGCCGCTGCACGGCTTCGCCGAGACCGCGAGGACCATGCGCACGCGCATGAACGCCAAGACCTTGCTGGAGATCGCCGAAGGTGGCGGGTTCGCGGGCGCCGACGGCAAGCTCGATCTCGACGAGCTGACCGAGGCCGCGCTGGCCAACCGCGGCTACTCGGGCGAGCTGCTGCGCGATCAGGTGGTCGCGCGCTGCACCGGCGTGGGCGTGTGGGAGGTCGACGATCAGATGGTCGACATCGCCGAGGCTTGCGATCTGCTGGCCGCGTGGGACGGCCTGCTCAACCTCGACAGCGTCGGCGCGATCATCTGGCGCGAGTGGCTGGGTGACTACGACGCCAAGCTGTTCAAAGCAGAGGGCGCGTTGCTGGCCACGCCCTTCGATCCCGCCGATCCGCTCGACACGCCCGCCGACCTCGCGCCCGGCGATCTCGACAGCGATCGCTCACTCGACGCGCTCGCGCGCGCGGTGCTGCGGCTCGACGGGGCCGGGCTCGCGCTCGACACTCCGTTCGGCGAGGCCCAGTTCACGCGCAAGGGCGACGCGACCATCCCGATCCACGGCGGCATCTCGGTCGAGGGCGTGACCAACCTGATCGACTACGATCAGCTGCGCAGCGATCTCGAGCCCCCGGTCCCGCGCGCCGAGGTGCTGTGGGCACCGACCGGGCTGACCGCCGACGGCTACCAGGTCAACTACGGCACCAGCTTCATCATGTGCATGCAGTTCACCGACGACGGTCCGGAGGCGCAGGCGTTCCTGACCTACTCGCAGTCGGCCGAGCCGGACTCGCCGTGGTTCGACGATCAGACCCAGCTGTTCTCGCAGAAGCAGTGGCGGCCGATCCTCTGGCGCGAGGAGGACATCGCCGCCGATCCGAACCTGATGGAGTACGAGGTCTCGGGGAATTAGGCCGAGCCCGAGATGGCTGACGAGGGTGTCGGAGCGCGCGCAACTGAAGTAGACGAGCTGATCGCCAGGCTCGCGGCCGAGGGCGAGCTCGAGGGGACCGGCGGCTTCACGCTCGACCCTGCGGTCGCGCTGGCCAAGCTGCGCGAGCATCAGCTGCGCGATCCGACGCTGTTCGTGCTCAGCTGGGTGCGTGTGGCCGTCCTGCTCGGGGCCACGCGGATCGACGTCGAGATCGACGCCGACGACGTGTGGCTGCGCTTCGACGGCGAGTCGCTGACCGACGCCGACTTCGATCACCTGTGGGCGGCCGGCGTCGGCACCCGCGGCTCGACGCACGCTCAGGCCAGCCGCGAGCTCGCGCTCGGCATCAACGGTGTGTTCTGCTGGGGCGCGAAGTCGGTGACGGTGATCGGCGGCGCGCTGCAGGTCGAGCTCGATCGCGCGTTCACGATGCGTCGCTCGAAGCTCGCCGAGCCGTCGGCGGGCAACGTGTTTCATGCCAAGCGTCCGCTCGGGCTCGATCTCGTGCGTCGACGCCTGCTCGATCGACGCGGCGAGCTGCCGGAGGAGCTGCTGCTCGCCAAGGCCTGCGCGTACGCGACCGTGCGCATCAACCTCGAGGGCAAGCCGCTCGATCGCGATTGGGTGGCGCAGCGCGAGCCCTGGGTGGTCGTCACGATCGACGATGGCGAGCGCCACGGCGTGCTGCTGCTGCACGAGCAGGGGGTCTCGCAGCTGCACGTGCTCAAGGCCGGCGTGCAGGTCTCGACGATCGAGCTGCCGTACCCGTACGTCGAAGCGGTGATCGATGACCGCCTGCTGCCGCTCGATCTCTCGCAGGAGAAGCCGGTCGAGGGCGAGCGCTGGGCGAGCCTGCTCGACTGCGTCGCGCGAGCGCGCTGGCAGGCATGGTTCGAGTTGGCTGCGCGCGAGCAGTGGTGTGGCCCGCCGCAGCACCGTCACCATCGCACGCTGCTCGAGGCCGTGCTCGCGAGCCCCGACCTGCGCTGGGCGGAGATCCCCGGCGCGCGCGAGTTTGCCGATCGCACCGAGTGCGCGACGGCCTGCACAACCCGTTCGGCGGATTTCGATCGCTCGCCGATCAGCGCGCGGACTTGCTGCAGCCGTTCCCGATGCCCGGGCCCCTGCGCCCGACGTTGGCCGAGCTGCTCGATCGCATCCGCCAGTTCGGGGCCGTCTTCACCAGCGCGAGCGCACGCTGGGAGCTGCCGATCGTGCCCGCGCTCCCGGTGCTGCACGGCTCACTGCCCGGATCGCACTGGCGCCCGCTCGAGCAGCCCGAGCACCTGACCGCGTATCGGCACGCCGCCCAGCAGCTCCGTCCGTTGCATGGTGAGGAGCTCCTGCGGCGTGGCTGGCCGAGCCTGTCCTTCACGCACGACGAGCACGTGGTGCGCGTCGCGTGGCTGCGCGGCGTCGAGGGCCGGCAGGGCGGGTTGATCCTCGGTCGTGGGCGCGAGCGGCTCGCCGAATTTCGGCTGCCCGAGCGCTGGGGTCCGCTGTGGGCCGAGGTCGAGGGTCCGTTCGCCGAGGCGCCCGAGCTCCCGCTCGATCGGCAGGTCGCGACGGCGGTGCTGGCGATGCTCTCGCGCTACCACGAGCTGGTGCTCGCCGTGCTCGCCCAGCCCGAGCCGCACGAGCATGAGCTCGTGCACGAGTATCTGCGCGACGCGTTCGGCCGCTGGTCCGCGCGACGCCTGCTCGAGCTCACGCACATCCCTGCGGACCAGCTCGCGCTGGCGATCGGCGGCTGGCGTGGAGACTGGGGCGTGCCGCGCGAGTGGAGTGATCCGCCCGAGCAAGGCGTCAGCGCAGCGCACCCGCTCGGCGAAGTCCCCTGGCTCGCGCAGGGCGATCGCACGGTCAGCCTCCGCGAGCTGCGAGCCGCCTCCGATCGCGGCCCGCTGTGTTGGATCGACCGCGACGATCCACTCGCCGAAGACATCCCCGCCGAGGTCTGGCGCTTGAGCGCCGCCGAGCGCCGCCACATCGCGATCTTGCTGCCCAACGCGCTGCGTCCGTTCGACATCCACGCGTGGGCACGCAGCGATCCCGACACCCAGACGCTCCCCGCCACGCTCGACGCGGCCCGCCACACGCTGCGCTTCGAAGGCCAAGCCGACATGCGAGGCATCCTCGCGCTGCCCGAGCGCGAGGTCCCGAGCGCTTGGTCGCACCCGACCCGCCGCAGCGCTCGCTTGCGGGTGCTCGCGCACGGGCATGCGCTCGGCTTCATCGACGTGCCGCTCCCGCTCGGCCCGTTCTATGGCGTGATCGAGCTGCCCCACGCGCGTCCGCTCCCGCACTGCGATCGCATCGCGAAGGACGAGACCTGGCGCGCCGCTGCGGCCGTGATCGAGTTCAGCGCCCACTCGCTCGCCCGCACCCAGCTCGCCGCTTGGCGCGAGCGCTGCGAGCAGCCCGACGAGCTCGCGCGCGCGCGCGACTGGATCCTCGATCTCGAGCGTGGCGCGTGGCCGGAGCTCGCGACCGAGCTCACCTGCTGGATCGCCACGCTCCCGATCGATCACCCGCTACGACGAGCAAGCCCATGACCCCACGCTACGACGATCCTCGCCTCGAGCTCGCTGTCCAGGCGGCTTCGTCAGCCGGTCCGCTGACCCACCTGTCCGCGCGCGAGCTCGGCATCCGCCGGCTCGGCGGCATCGAGCAGCTCGCGGAGCTGCGCTGGCTCGACCTGAGCGGCAACCCGCTCGCGCGCGTGGTCGAGCTGGGCGCCAACACCAAGCTGCGCCGGCTGATCCTGAAGAACACCGACATCGCCACGCTGCGCGGCCTCGACGGCTTGGCCGAGCTCGAAGATCTCGACCTCTATAGCTCGCGCGTGATCGCGGTGCCCGAGCTCGCCGGCTTGCCGCTGCGCAGCCTCGACCTCGGCCTCTGCATCGTGCCCGATCTCGATCCGCTCGCGACCCTGACCACGCTCGAGTCGCTGACGCTCGGCAACCCGCGCCTGCACGTCCCTCGCCGCACGCTGTTCTCCTCGCCCGATCCTGTGCACCTCCACATCGCCCCGATCCAAGATCTCGGCGCGCTTCGGCAGCTGCGGCTGTACGGCCTGCGACTGTCCTCGGCGACCAAGCTCGCGCAGCTGGTCAACCTCGAGGAGCTCACGCTCGACCTCTGTTCGTTCGCCGACGAGCTGCGCGAGTTCCCGGAGCTGCCGCGCCTCGAGCTGCTCAGCCTGGTCGACTGCGAGGTGCCCGATCTGCATGCCATCGCAACCTTGCCGCGCCTGCGCACGCTGGTGCTCGACGAGGCCAAGCTCACCGACATCGAGCCGCTGCTCGCCTGCCCGTCGCTCGAGCAGCTGAGCTTGCGCGCGGTCGAGCTCGAGGATCGCAGCAGCATCGAGCGGCTGCGCGAGCACCCGCGCCTGCTCGAGCTGCGGCTCGACAACCAGCTGATCTCGCTCTGACACGAAAGCCTTGCCGTCACCCGAGCGCGCGCGTCGAAGCAACTGCGCTCGCGCTCGGGCTCGCGCTCCGCCAAGCTGGCGGTCATGCAACTCGAAGCCATCGCCGCTCAGATCGCCCAGACCATCCAGAAGGAAGCCAACATCAACGCCATCTTCGGTGAGCCCAAGCAGCTGGATCAGCACACGATCATCCCGGTCGCCCGCATTCGCGTGGCGTTCGGTGGTGGGGCTGGCAGCGGCTCCGGTCCAGCGCCCGCGAAGAAGCAAGATGCCCCCGAAGCCAGCGTCGGCACGGCGGCGGCGATCGGCGGTGGCGGTGGTCTCGAGATCGAGGTCCAGCCGCTCGGCTTCATCCGCGATGGCGCCGACGGGGCGACCTTCGTCGCGATCGATCCGACGCCCGAAGGTCTGCTCGGTAAGGTCGAGCACCTCATTAAAGGTCTGCGACCCACGAAGTCGATCGAAGGCCATTGAGACCGCGATCCGAAGGCCAGCGCGCAATCGAGTTCACAGATTCGTCGCTTCGATTTGCAAATCGAAGCTTGACCCGGGACACGTGGGCCCATTACATGGACCTACATCGCCTACATTGCTCGGCTCTCGCCGCAAAGGATGTCCCCCATGTCTGCTCTCGCGCGCACTTCGTCATTGCCCCTGCTCATCCTCGTTTTTGCCTGCAGTGAGGCCGAGCAGCGCCAGACCAGCGCCGCCGATGAGACCGGCCTGACCACGCTGACCACCGCCGAAGCCGACGGCACCGCCGACGAGACCGGCGAGCCCACGGGCGACGGCGACGGTGATGCCGATGGCGAAGACGGCCCGAAGTTCGACCTCGCGCCGATCCCCGACGGCGCGGCCGAGTGCGACACCGGGATCAGCCAGGACTTCAGCTACATCTGGATCGCCAACTCCACGCAGGGCACGGTCTCCAAGATCGACACCGTCAGCACGATCGAGGAGGGCCGCTACGCGGTCACGCCCAACCCTGGCGAAGAGCCGTCGCGCACCTCGGTCAATCAGTACGGCGACATGGCCGTCGGTCATCGCTTCGCGGCCAAGGTCACCAAGGTCGCCGCGCTGCCCGAGAACTGCGTCGACAAGAATCTAAACGGGGTGATCGACACCTCGGCCGGGCCCGGCGACATCCGCCCGTACGGCGAGGACGAGTGCGTGCTGTGGACCGTCGATCTGCCGGCCGAGGGCAATGGCACGCGTGCGGTCGCGTGGGAGGGCGGCGTCATCGATCCGACGACGTGCACCAACACGATCCCCAACCCGCGCCTGTGGGTCGCGTACGGCGGCAACCCGCTCAAGGTCTATCGCCTCGACGGCGCGACCGGGGCCGTGCTCGACAACGTACAAATTGCTTCGTCGGGCTTCGTCTACGGCGGGGCCGTCAACGGCGAGGGCGACTTCTGGGTCTCGGATCGCGCCGGGCTCACGCTCTCGAAGGTCGACGCCGACTCGCTCGCCGTGTCCACGTATGCGCTGCCGGCCAGCAACGCGTATGGGGTCGGCATGGACCAGAACGGGCACCCATGGTTCGCGACCTACGCGAGCGGACCCGGGGCCGACTTCGTCTATCGCTTCGATCCCGACACCGCGACATTTCACTCGGCCGGCGGCGCCGGGGGTTACTACCGCGGCATGAACGTCGACCGCGAGGGCCGAGCGTGGGTGGCTGGCAACGCGCCGTGCCGGCTCGCGCAGTTCGACGTCGCGACCGAGACGCAGATCAACGACGCGATCGCGCTGCCGGGCTGCGTCGATCCGGTCGGCGTCAGCGTCGATCGGGACGGCTACGTGTGGGTCGTCGATCGCGGCGCGAGCGTGGCCTGGAAGGTGGATCCGACCTTCCACATCATCGTCGGCATGGTCGGCGGGCTGGTGAATCCGTACACCTACTCGGACATGACCGGGCAGGGGCTGAACCTGGTCGTCAATCCGCCGGGCTGAGCCGCGCTCACGTTGCCGCGCGTCGAGCCGCGTGCTGTCATGCCTGCGTGTGCGGACGCCTGAGCCTGACCTCGGCCGACCACCGGGCCGCGGCGATCATGATCGCCGATCTGATCCCCCGCTTCGACGCCGCCGATCTCGGCGCTTGGCTCTCGCGCTCCGGCTATCGCCCTCGCTACAACGTCGGCCCGGGCCAGGATCACTGGGTCGTCCGCGCTCGCGCAGGTCGGCCGATCCTCGCGCGCGCGCACTGGGGCATGCCCGGTCGCGAGGGCCAGACGATCATCAACGCGCGCGCCGAGACAGTCAGCGAGCGGCCGATGTTTCGCTCCGCGTTCGCAGGCGGTCGCTGCTTGGTCGTCGCCGACGGCTTCTTCGAGTGGGACCGCCGCGGCGCGCAGCGACAGCCGTGGTGGTTTCGTGACGCGGGCGGACGCGGGTTGTTGTTCGCAGCCGTGCTGACCGAGGTCGCCGAGCCCGAGGCCCACGCCGAATTCGTGATCGTCACCGTGCCGGCCAGCGCGGACGTCGAGGCCTTCCACACGCGCATGCCGGCGATCGTCGATCCGCGCGCGCACGAACGATGGCTGTTCGGACGCGTCAACGAGGCGCGCCCGCTGCTCGCCAGCGCCGCGCCCGGGGCTCTGCGGGCGACCGCAGTCTCGCGGCGGATCAACTCGATCGAGCATGACGATCCCGAGTGCGTCGCCCCGCACGAGCTCGCGCCGTCCGGGCCGATCAGGTACCTTTTCGACTCGTGAGCTCGGGTAGCTTGGCTGGGGAGAAAGCATGACCGTCCACAAGCGCATTCTCGCGATCGCCGTGTTGGTGTCGTTCGGCTCCGGCTGTGGCAATGGTGACCCCAGTGGCACCGGAGACACCGGAAGCGATACCGATGGCGACGGCGACGGCGATTGTGATGGCGATGGCGACGGTGATGGCGACGGCACTCCCGGCGATGGCGATGGCGACGGCGACGGTGATGGCGATGGCGATGGCGATGGCGATGGCGATGGCGATGGTGATGGCGATGGCGATGGCACTCCCGAGGATCCGCCTTGCGTGTGGGTGGCGGAGCCGCCTACTGCATGTGAACCTTCGTTTGCGCCCGTTTCACCGCCCGCGCAGATCAATTACCAGGATTACTCCGACACCATCCCCGACGTCGATATTGTCGCCCGTTTCGACAGCGTCGAGATCGCCTGGAGGCAATCATTTGTCGACGAGTGGGAGAGCTCTGTCGGTTCACGACTCTACGTCATGAGCAACGAGCGAGGAATGTGGCAGTCTCAGCTCGTCCTGGCGGATGCTTGTCCCGATTGCGTCGAACCGTACCCCGTCTGGATCTTGGGCAGCGCCGAAGCAACCCGCGTCTCGCCGTCCCTGCGTCGCGTGGCTGGCGAGTGGCAGCTGCCTGCACTCGAGCCTCCGTACGACAACCCCCATCTCGCAGCCGTCGGCGCGGACGGTCGCAGCTACCTGGTCCAGACGGTAGGAAACTACCACGTTCTGGTGTGGCGCGAGACCGAAGAAGGCTGCCACGTTCCGGTCTGGCGCCTGCAGTCTGGGCCTCTCGCCGAATGTCGGAGGAGCATGCCCTACGGCGCCGCCGTCGATGATGACGGGGCCCTGCACTTGATCGGGTCGGAGCAGCTCGCGGACGACGAGTGGCAGATCGTCTATTGGAAAGTGGGCACTGACGACGTCGAGCGACGCGAAGTCGCCCCCCTGCCCGAGGCGCTTCACTATTTGCGTCGACCGCTCGAGATCGACGAGTTGGGCGCATTCCACACGTGCTATCCGCCGATGCTCGGCGAGGGCGTCACCACTTATGCCTACGGTCACGACGAGAACGATCTCGTCGAATTGATTCTGGACGACCCGGGCTTCTCGCCCGGCAACAAGTTTGAGCTCGCCGCTGCCGACTGCAAACTCGCGCTTGCCCCCAACGGCATCACGTGGCTCACGTGGGCCACCCTTCCACACGGGGAATTTCGAGTGGCCTTCGTCGAGGACGGCGTCCCCACGTATGAAGTCATCGACTTCGACGCCGGAGAGGCTTCCGCACAGCTCGCCGTGGATTCGCTGTCCCGTCCGTGGCTGGTCTACCTTCAGGCGCCAGGCTTCGAACAAGAGATCGAGGTCGCGCATCGTGATGGCGATGCGTGGATTGTGGAGCAGGTGAGCTTCCCTTGATTGCCGGTGCAGTCGAGCGGTCCGTCGTGCAGCATTGGTCGACGCATCTGCTTTCGACTCAGAACAAGCCCACCGGGTCGGGTTCAGTGGCAGTCCGTTCCAGATTGGGCGAAGTGGCGTGAGCCAGAAATGTTCGCCAATCAACACGACCTAGTTCAGGCTGACCTCGTGCACCGCCCAGATCGCCCAGAAGTCGAACTCGCGCTGCGGTGAGCAGGTCGCGAGCGCTCGCGGCCCCAGGCTCTCGGCGTAGAAGCCATCGAGCTTGCCGCCAGCCTGCTCGAGCATCTGCACGGCCGATCGCACGCGAGCCTCGTAGCGCTCGATGTCGGTCGCGCTCAGCTCCCGCCACAGCCGCTCGCCCTCGTCGGTGAGCGGCTGAAAAGCGGCCTGCAGCTCGGCCTTCTCGGCGCGCTCGGGCTCGCTCAGCCAGCCGCGCTCGTCGGCGAAGTCGAGCCCGGTGAGCTGACCGGCCCAGCGATTGAGCGTGGCACAGATCTCGTGGATTCGATCCATCGTGCTCACGGCACGCAGGTGATCGACGTGATCTCGGTCGAGTTGCACTGATGAAAGTCGAGCTGCTGGTTGTACCAGGGCCCGTCCTGCCAGTCGCACCAGTGCCAGACGTTCTCGTCGTATCCGGTGCAGCCGAACAGTCCGCCCTGCGGAGCTTCGCAGCCGCGCGGCCCGATCTGCACGTTGGCGTAGCCGGAGAAGCCGAGCTGCTGGCACCACGTCAGGTACTGGTTGCCGCCGTGGTCGCGCGGGATTCCGCCCTCGACGTTGCCATAGCGAATCTCGGGGTTGTGACAGGTGTTGCCGCCGTTCGACACCATTTCGCAGCGGGTGTACTGCTCCATGGTTCCGACCTGCAGGCACCAATCCTGCGTGAACTTGCCCCCGCACTGCGACTCGCAGACGTTGCTGCACCCGTCATCGTCGATGTCGTTGCCGTCGTCGCAGTCCTCGACGCCTTCGAGCGTGAAGCCGTCGCCACAGAACGCGGTCTGGCAAGCCGGGCACGCGTCGCTGTCGTCGTCGTTGGCGTCGTCGCAAGTCTCGACGCCGGCCTGCAGGTAGCCGTCGCCACAAAAGGCGTTGACGCAGAAGGTCGGAATGCAGGAGTCGCTGTCGTCGTCGTTGCCGTCGTCGCACTGCTCCATGCCGGCTTGCACGAGCATGTGCCTGCCTGCGACCTGTGGCGACGGCGTGATCCAGGGCGGCGAGCAG
>DATLLB010000029.1:0-5226 GCA_035538075.1 Enhygromyxa sp. | reverse complement strand
GTGATGATCCGGTCGAGGCGCTCGCGATCCGTGGCCGCGAGGTTGGCCAAGACCGCCGGCAGGCCGGCGCCGTCGTACCGGAGCGTGGGCTCCTCGTGCGTCGAGACCCACGGTCGGGCGAGCTGACGCGCGTCGAGGTTCAACAGCGTGGTTCCCCCAAACATGCGCAGCAGCGGCTGCTCGCGCGGCAACGGGCCCTCGATACGCTCGCGCGCGTAGTCCTGCTCCCAGACTTCACCACCTTGGCCGAAGCGAACGACGTGGTGATCGGGCTCATCCGATCGAGCTTCGCCTTGGTACTCGACGAACGCGCCCTCGTTGTCCTCGAGTCGCAGGCTCAGCGGCCCGCCGTGCTCCACGGTCGTCAGCCGCGCGAGCGAACGAAGCCCCGTGAAGATCGCGGTCGGCTTCTTGTTGCGGAGCTGACTGAGCAAGTGCATGCCCGCCAGCACGCTGGTCTTGCCCGCACCGTTGGCGCCGACGATGACGTTGAAGCGACGAAGCGGGACGTCGACCCGCGCGAGAGACTTGAAGCCCCGCGCACGAAAACACGTGAGCGCCAAGCTATCGGCCACGAGCGCCGTAGCAACCTCCGCCGCATGCCTGTCGCCCAGCTCCGCGCCATAGGGCGGCTCGACCTCGAAGCTAAACAGATCGGCCTCGGTGCCCCAGACGTGATCTGGGCCGCGCCGACCGATGATGGAGAGCTCGGGCGCCGCGCGATCGAGCAGATCCGTCACACTTGCGAAGCCGAGCGCGCGCAGACGGAAGGATGGAAAGCGTCGCGTGATCTCGGCCCCAATTCGAGCGCCGGTCTCCTCACCACCATCGCGCACGAATGCCGTGATGTGGGCGACTACCGCCCGGAGGGTCTCGTCGTCGCTGCTCACGCTGCGCCAGTAGGCCATGACCGGATCAGCGGGTCAACCAAGCGCACGGGTCCGGGCGGACGCTCGAGCATCCCGCTACCGAACGCGACGCCGCTCGCTTCGCCGACCACTCTCGCCCGCGTCGACGCCGACGATCCACGTCGGCGAACTCCAGCAGCGGATCGAGCCGGACGCGACGATCGATCGGTTGCCCCAACTGCATCGGCCGACGGGCCTGACGGACAAACCGCGAGGCACACGGTGGCGAGCGTGACTTGGACCAAAGTACGTGACGCGTCGAAAGCCAGTGCACGGGCAGTGACACGAGCGTTGCGCTTCGATCGACGCGCTCGTCGTTCGCGCGCAAACCCACGGTCGCCGCCTTCGTGTTCGCGCCTGTGGATCGGTCATACTCGCCATGGTGAGCCGCGAGCCAGAGATCGAATCGGGCGAGCTGGCCGGGCTCGAGGCCGATCGCGACGATTTCGTCGAGCGGCTGCAAGCTCGCAACCGTGCTCACGCGGCGCTGTTTGGCGACTCGATGGTCTCCGGCGCGCGGCCGATCCGGGTCGATCGCTACGAGCTGATGAGCAAGGCCGGCAGCGGCGGGCTCGGGACCGTGTGGAAGGCCTACGATCCCAAGCTCGACCGCGAGGTCGCGATCAAGCTGCTGCGGCGCGACCAGCTCGGCGCGGGTCAACGTGCGCGTCGCCAGCTGATGGCCGAGGCCGCGCTGATGGCCCGCCTCACCCACCCCAACGTGGTCCGGGTCTATGACATCGGCGAGGCCCAGGTCGACTTCGGGCCGGGCGCGAACGAGACCGATCCGCAGCTCTACGTGGCCATGGAGTTCGTCGACGGACGCACGCTGCGGCACTGGCAGTGCGAGCGTGAGCGCAGCGTCGCCGAGCTGCTCGAGGTCTACTCGCAGGCGGCGGCCGGGCTGCTGGCGGCGCACGAAGCCAAGCTCGTGCACGGGGACTTCAAGCCCGACAACGTGCTGATCGACGGGCGCGGCCGCGTGCTGGTCACGGACTTCGCGGTCACCCGCAACATCGTGCGCGAGCGGGTCGAGTACGAGCTCTCGACGCTCGAGGCGGCGACCGAGAGCGAGCGCAACAACCGAGTGCGCGAGAGCATCGCGGCCGTATTGATCGGCACGCCCGCGTACATGTCCCCCGAGCAGCTCGACGGCGACGTACCCGACGCTCGCAGCGATCAGTTTGGCTTCTGCGTGGCCTTGTGGGAGGCGCTGACCGGCGAGCGTCCGTTCAACGGCCGCACGTTCGCGGCGTTGCGCGAGTCGATCTCCCTCGGGCCGCCGCCGCTGCCCGCCCGCGTGCGACCGGCTCGGCTCCGCAGCGTGCTCGCGCGCGGGCTGGCCGAGAACCCGGCCGATCGCTACCCCGATCTGGAGGCGCTGCTCGCCGATCTCCAGCAGCTCGAGCGCTCGCGCTCGCGTCGGCTGCTCTCGATCGTGGGCGCCTCGCTGGTGGCCGGGATCGGCGTGCTGGTCGTGGTCCCGCAGCTGCGCGCGGTCGAGCCCAGCGCCGCGCCGAGCAGCGGGACGGATGCCTGCGTCGACGAGGCCGAGCGCACGGCCGCGGAGGTGTGGTCAGACACCCAGCTCGACTCGCTGCGAAGCCACTGGACGACGCTGCCCAACCCCGACCCGCAGGCGCTCGCGCTGACCGAGAGCACGCTGCAGCGCTGGCATCGGCGCTGGCAGGCCGCCTGGCAGAGCGCCTGCGAGGCCCAGCACGCCGGCGAGATCGACGGGGAGACCTACCACCTGCGCATGGCCTGCCTCGACCGCAACCTGCGGAGCTTCGGCGTGCTGGTGACGCTGCTCAGTGGTGCCGACGCCGACGCGCTGGCCAACACCAGCGAGGTGCTCGGCTCGCTGCCGTCGGTCGAGAGCTGCAGCGAGCCGACCCACGCGGCGCAGCTGACTGCCGAACCCAACTTCGAGGATCCCGAGCAGCAGCAGGCGCTCGCCGACGCCCGCGAGTCGCTCGAGCGCGCCCGCTATCTGCACCTGCTGCACGAGTTCGACGAGGCGCTCTCCCTGATCGAGCCGACGCTCGGGCTCAGCCAGTCGCTCGGCTGGGACGCCGGGCGGGCGCACGCGCTGTACCTGCGCGGCTCGGCTCGCATCGCGCTCGGCCAGTGCAAGGCCGGCGAGGACGACCTGTTCGAGGCCACGGTCGCGGCTCGACGCGCGAGTCGGCCCGACATCGAAGCCGACGCGCTGCTCGACCTCGCGCTGCAGGCCCTCGACGACGCCGCCTACGAAGACTCGAAGCGCTGGATCGAGCTGGCCGCGACCCCGATCGAAGCGGCCGATGATCGTGCGCTGCGGGTCGATCTCGCGGTCGCGCGCGGGCGCTCTCGAGCTCGCCCTGCTCGGCGGCCAGCAGCCCGCGCCGAGTTCAACGCCGCGCTCGCGCTGGCTGATCTCGACGACGAGCCCCGCTTCGAGCAGGCCCGGCTCGAGGCGCTGGTCAACCTCGGCTCGTTGCTCACCGTGCTCGGCGAGCTCGACGAAGCCCGACCGCTGCTCGAGCGTGCGCGCACGATCGGGGTCGCGCTGCGCGGACCCAAGCACCCCGACGTCGGCGTCATCTACCACTCGCTCGGCGGCATCGAGCTGGCCGAGCACCGCCCCGAGGCCGCGCTCGAGCTGTTCGAGGCCGCGCATGCGATCACGGTCGCGAGCCGCGGCGAGCGAACCCTCTGGTCGGTGATCGAGCGAGCCAACATCGCCGAGGCGCTCGCGGCCGCCGGTCGCTGCGAGGAGGCGCGCGAGTGGGTCGAGGGCACCGCGACGATCGGCGCCGAGGTGCTCGGTCGCGAGTCGGCCCACTATGCCCGCGTGGTGGCCATGCGCGGGGCCATCTGCAGCGAGCGGGTGCCCGAGGCGATCACGTACATCGATGAGGCGCTGGCGATCCTGGCCGCGAGCGAGATGGGCACCCAGAACCCGCTGTACGCGAGCTTCCTGGTCCAGCGCGGCTTCATCCGGCTCGACCGTGGTGACGCCCGCGACGCGCTCGCCGACTTCGAGGCGGCCGTGAAGATCGACGACGCCACGCTGCCGCCGGATCACCCCGATCGCGCGCGGACGCAGCTCGGGCTCGCGCTGGCCGAGCTCGCGCTCGAGCGGCCCGGCGCCCGCGAGGCGCTCGAGCGGCTGCGCAACGCCGACCTCGATCCCGGCTCGCTGCGCCGCATCGACGCCGCGCTGCAGTGACTCCCTGGCTCTGGCCGGGGCCCGTCACTCGTAATAGACCACGTAGGCGCTCAACAGAATGCGCCCGCGATCGACCGTGACCGGCTGCCCTCCGAACAGACCGACATAGTCGATCGTGTTGAGCTGCCCGAGCATGACGTCGTCGGTGATGTCGACGATCCACGGATCGATCGGCTGACCCGGACACCAACCGGCGCGGCCAGGCGTCCAGTTGCCCCACTGGCCCGGGACCACGCCGACGTCGACCGCCTCGGCGCAGCGCAGATCGGTGACCTGGCCCGGGAACTCGCGCATGTGCGTGGCGCCGCCGTTGATCGTGAACTGATGCTGATGGTTGCACCACTCCGCACAGTTGCCGGTCGCTTGCCCGTGGCCGGAGATCAACGCGACCAGCTCGACCTTGCTGGTGCTCGCTGGCGGCGTGAACTCGAAGGTCGGCCAGTCGTTGTAGGTGTCGTTGAAGCCCTCGTTGCCGATGAACGCAGGCAGCACGGTCTTGCTGGCCACGCCGCTGCCGCTGTCGCGCAGGCGAAAGCGCATGTCCCAGGTCGCCGGGTTCATGTTCCAGCGCATGCCGAAGCGGAAGTGGTGGGTGCCGCCGGACTGCACGAGGCCCAGCATCGGCGTCACGTCGATCACCCACTGCTGCTCGCCTGTGCGGGCGTACGGGGTGATCCAGCGAAACACCTCATGCTGCGCGCCGTCGCAGGCCGCGGTGTCGCACCAGTGCACGAACGCTTCGTAGTCCCAGTGCCCGCAGTCGAAGGCCGGGCTCGGTCCGCACACACCGTTGACGACCACCTCCATGGTGTCGAACCCGGCCATGGTCGCGGCGTCGGGGAACTCGGCCGGCCAGATTGAATTGTTGAAGGCGTTGGCGAACGGGCCGTCGGGACCGGCCGGGCCGTCGGGCACGAACGGCTCGTGATCGAGGAGCACGACCTCGGTCACGTCTTGCTGGGCGTCGAGCTGATCCTGCTGCGCGCGGCGGAAGTTGTACCAGCGCGGCACGTAGCCGAGCACCGCGGCCGACGGCGTGTAATTGGGCGAGTCCCACTCTTGAAAGCGATCGATCGCTTTCACGAGTGGGACTCGCCCAACTAC
>DATLLB010000028.1:0-6879 GCA_035538075.1 Enhygromyxa sp. | reverse complement strand
AATCACAGCACTCGGCACATCCACACGTTCGGGAACACCACGTCGAAGCCCGCCTTCGCGTAGGCCCGCCGCGCGGGCGCGTGGCTCGGGTCACCGCCGGTGGCCACGGTGGCAACCCGCATGCCGGCCGCTCGCATGCGCTCGAGCGCGAACTCGTACAGCGCCGTGCCGATGCCATGGTTCGCACGATCGGGGTGCACCGCGTTGAGGCCGATCTCGCCGACCAGCCTGTCGGTATTGAGCTGCAGCGCGAGGAAGCCGACCGGTTGGTGATCGAGCTCGGCGACGTGGACCTCCCAGCCGGAGTCGTCGCGCAGCAGCGAGGTCAGCAGGGCTGGATGTGCCGCGTCTTCGTGGGCCTGCGCGCGGCGGTAGATTTCCTCGCCGAGCAGCGCACGAAACGACGCGAACACGGGGGCGAACGCGGCCTCGCGAATTTGTTCGAGGATGGGGGCGTCGGCGGGCGTGACGGGTCTGATGCGCAGGTCGGCCATGGGCATGCGAGCGTCTTTCCGGGGATCAATCTCCACCGGAGCGACACTAACAGGCGTGACCGACGAAGCGAGCCGAATCCTGGACGCACGCCTGATCGACACCGTCGGGCACGACCGGGGCCAGACAGAGCTGGTGGACCAGGCGAATGTCGGCTATCGAGCTCGCCCGGTTAGCTCGAGATACTCCCGCACGACATTGTCGAGGCCGACGAACAGCGCCCGGGAGATCAGCGCGTGACCGATCGAGACCTCGTCGAGGTGCGGCAACGTGGCGAACAGGCCGAGGTTGTGCAGGTCGAGATCGTGCCCGGCGTTGACGCCGAGGCCGAGCGCGTGGGCTTGCTCGGCGGCGGCGACGTAGCGCTCGAAGGATCGACGGCCGGAGTCCTCGCTCTGCTCGTAGGCGCGAGCGTACGGCTCGGTGTAGAGCTCGACGCGATCGGCCCCGAGCTCGGCGGCCCACGCGATCGCGGCCGCGTGGGCCTCGACGAACAGACTCACGCGCACCCCTGCTCGCTTGAGTCGCTCGATGGTCGGGGCCAGCAGCTCGCGATCGCGGGCCGGCTGCCAGCCGGCCTCGCTGGTGATCTCGCCGGGGCGCACGGGCACCAGCGTGCACTGATCGGGGCGCAGCTCGACCACGCGATCCATCAAGTCCGGCCGCGGATCGCCCTCGATGTTGTACTCGACGCGATCGCGATGCGGCTTCAGGTACTCGTGGATGTCGATGACATCGCGCGCGGTGATGTGCCGCTCGTCGGCACGCGGATGCACGGTGATACCGGGGACGCCCGCGCGCACGCAGACCTCGACGGCCTCGACGACGCTGGGCACGGTGCCGCCGCGAGAGTTGCGGACGGTCGCGACCTTGTTGACGTTGACGCTGAGCCTGACCACTGCCCGAGATTTAGAGCATTTGGCCCCGATCTAGAAGCCGGTGCCGACGAATGCGGTTGCGTCTTCGGCGAGGCCGTAGTCGGTGGAGTTGGCTTGATAGCCCCACTTCGGCGCCGACAGCTGCGCTTTGTTCGTGCAGGCCTCGTGCAGCTGCTTGGCGGACTCGATCGTCTTCAGGCGCGCGACCAGCTTGGCGTCGAGCAGCGCGGAGCCGGGCACGTTGCGGCGCGCCGACTCGTGCTGGGCGAGCACCGAAAGGCCGCCGTAGAGGCCCGCGACGAGGCCGTCGATCGTGTACTGCCAGCCGAGCCGGGAGAGCTCGGCTGAATCGAACTCGCTGCCGTTCTTCTCGAACTTGCGGTGGGTCTTGCGATCGAGCTTGGCCGCGTCGACGGCGGCGTCGAAGGCGAGGACCAGCTCGACGGCGTCGGCGAGCGAGCGCGTGCCGAGCAGGCCCGCGGCTCGCCGAGCGTTGCTCGGGAGACCTGCGACATAGTGAGCGAGCGGATCGATCGCGCGCGCGAGATCGTCGAGCAGGCCGGAGATGTCGCTGGTCGCGGCGGCGGCGAAGTCGAAGCTCGGCGCGCGCAGCTGATCGTAGGCGTCCTGCTTCTTGCGGACGGCGATCCACTTGTGCGGGATCCAGGCGACGGTGCCTTCGTCGCAGCGGACCTGCGCGAACGCGGTGCCGCTGAAGTTGGTGTGGGAGTTGGCCGGCGCGTTGAAGTTGGCGAGCACCTCACCGCGACCGCCCTCGGAGAAGAAGCCGAACTGCACGCGCGCGCCGACGGTGATCTTCGACGGGGTCACGGGCGGAGCCTTGAAGCGCTCGATGATCTGCTCCTGGGTGGCGTAGGACACGTACTTGCTCGGCCTGAAGCAGCGCGGCCAGTACGGGGCAAAGCCGTTCTCCATCGCCTTGCGCAGGTACTCGACGATCGAGCTGGCCGCGATCACCCCGTCGCGGCCCTCGGCTGCCGAGGCGAAGATGATGGTCGCGCGAGTGTCCGCGGTGCCCTTGTCGCGGACCAGCCAGGTGCCGCCCTCGGCCGTGATCTCGTCGAGCAGCAGCGCCTCGCGATCATCGCCGAAGTTCATGTAGGTGTTGTCGTCGCCGGTGAAGCGCGTCCACTGGGTGATCGGCGGGATGCGAATGCAACCGCCGCCAGGCGGCTCGATGAAGCTCCACTCGAGGTGGAAGCCGTTGAACTCGCCGTAGAACTCGATCAGCTCCTCGGGGATCTTCTCGGACCGAAGCCAGTTGCGCGTGCCCTTGTCGGCCTTGCGACCGATCGAGCTCACCGTGATCGTGATGTCCTTGCGCTTCTTGAGGGCCTTGACGAACTCGCGCAGCTCGGCGGCGACCTTGCTCATCTCGGTCGCCGCCGGGGCCGGCTTCTTGCTCGCGGCCGGCTTCGCCGGCTTGTCGCTCGCAGCCGCTTCGCCTTGCTCGGTGCTGACGCCCTCGAGCAAGGCCACCAACGTGGCCTCGTCATGAATGGCGACGCCGAGCGACTCGGCCTTGGCCAGCTTCGAGCCAGCCTTCTCGCCAGCGAACAGGATGTCGGTGTTCTTCGAGATGCTGCCCGAGACCTTGGCTCCTAGCCGCGCAAGCGCAGCCTCGGCTTCGGCTCGCTTGAGCTGCTCGAACTTGCCCGTGAGTACGACCGTCTTGCCCTCGATGTCCTTGGCTTCCATCGCGGGCCGGACGATCGCACAAACACGGGCCGTCGGCGCAGAGATCGGGATCACCCCGCCAGTGGGTGATTCAGAACCAGATGACCTCGGGGTTCATGATCACGCCGTCGACGATGATCAGCCACTCGCTGCGGTACGGCAGGATCAGCCAGTCGGTGACGACGATGATCGCCCCGGGGCCGTTGCCGGTCAGGATCGAGCCGGACGAGGTGTCGGGATCGCCGTTCTCGTCGACCGGCGGCATCACGTGGATGAGCTGATCGACGAACCACTCGTCCCACGCGACCAGCTGAGCCGTGGTCGCGTCCTCGTCGATGCGGTAGCGCGCGTAGTCGTCCTCGAACTTGTAGCCGATCGCCACCGTGTTGCCGCCAACGCCGAGCTGGCCGGTGCAGTCGACGGTCTCGGTGTTGTGATCGACCAAGCACGAGAGATAGATGCTGGTGTTCTGGCTCGCGCTGCCGTTGCTGATCACGCCGGTGGCCCAGAGCGTGGTCTCGTACTGATCGTCGCCGAGATCCTCGATGTCACCGCCGCGCTGGCTGACGGTGAGCGTGACGTCCTCGACCATGGCCGGGGTTGGCTCGGTGGTCGCCAGCGCGGTCAGGCTGGCGAAGGCGGAGATGATTGCGATGGAGATGCTTGCAGTGCTCATTGTGGTTGCCTTCCCTTGCCTTCGTCAGTCAACACAGCGCTTGAAGCTGGTGCCGAACGGCTTCTTGCATTCCTGAGTGCCGGGGCAGTCGTTGTCGTCGTCGCACTCCTTCACGCACTCGTCGGGCTTGAACGCCCACTTGGCGCAGCGCCAGCCGGCCGGGCACACGTCGTCGCCACAGGTCTCGCCGCTCGGCTGCGTGATGTCGAAGCACTCGTGCAGGCCGATGCCGGCGTTGCAGCCCCAAAAGCCGAAGCAGGCGCCGACCGGCTGGCTGTTCTCGCAGGCGAACTCCACAAAGAAGGCGCAGCGCGTGTAGCAACCCGAGCCCTGGTATTCGCCGAGCCCGGGGAACTCGTTGTAGGTGGCCAGCATGTAGAGCTGCGGCTGGATCGGCTCGGCGACGTCCTCCCAGTAGTCGGCGAGCTCGGCCCGCTCGGCGGTGGTCAGCTCAGCCAAGGGGGCCTGCTCGATCAACGCGGTGGCCTGGTTGACCACGAAGCCGAGCTCGGCGTCTTCGGTGGCCTCAATCAGGTCGACGAGCATGTCGGCGATCTGCTTGCTGGCGATCAGCGGGTCTTCGGACAGCTCGCGGAACTGGTCGTCCTCGCTCGCAGGCTCGGCTTCCTCTTCGACCGCGGCGGTGGGCTCGTCGAGCGACTCGTCCGGAGCGTCGACGCAGCCGGACAGAGTGGCAACGAGGGCGCAGAAGGTCGCCGCAGACAACAGCTCGAATGGTTTGCGCTTCATGCCCGGCCCGTTAGCGACGGGCTCGCGGGCGATGACACGCTCAGCGATCTTCTTTTTCGTCGTCGCGCAGCCGTGCGAGCCGGGCCTCGGCCTCGGCCTCCCAGCCGTGCGGACTGGACTCGACGTAGCGGCGATCGGGCAGGTGGTTGCGCAGCGGCTCGGGCAGGTGGCTGAGGTGCTCGCGATCGACGTGTCCGTCGAGATCGTGCGGATAGCGGTAGCCCGCGCCGTAGCCGACCTGCTTCATCAGCTGCGTGACCGCGTTGCGGATCTCCAGCGGGACCTCGAGCGGGCCGCGCTGGCGCACGTCCTTGCGCGCGGCGAAGTAGGCCTTGATCGTGGCGTTGCTCTTCTGCGCGAGCGCCAGGTAGACCGCCGCCTGCGTCAGCGGCAGCACGGCCTCGGGCATGCCGACGAAGCGGGCCGCCTCGGCGCACGCCTGCGCGACCACGATGCCCTGCGGATCAGCGTTGCCGACGTCCTCGGCGGCGAAGATCACCAGGCGACGGGCGACGAACTCGAGCGGCTCGCCGGCCTCGAGCATCCGCGCCATCCAGTAGACCGCCGCGTCGGGATCGCTGGCGCGCATGCTCTTGATGAACGCGGACGCGATGTTGTAGTGCTCCTCGCCGTCGCGGTCGTAGCGAAGCTGGGCCTGGCCGAGCGCCTCGGCGAGCAGCTCCGGGGTCAGCGGACGCGGGGTGTCGCCGTCGCCGTCCGGGACCAGATCGACGGCGAGCTCGAGGGCATTGAGTGCCCGGCGAGCGTCGCCCTGTGAAGCCAAGGCGATCGCGCCGAGCAGCCGATCTTCGGCCTGCACCTGGCGCTCGCCCAGGCCCCGCTCGCGATCGTCGAGGGCGTTGCGGAGCAGCGCGATCAGCTGGGGGATCGCCAGCGGTCGCAGCTGGACCACACGCGCGCGCGAGAGCAACGCGGCGTTGACCTCGAAGCTCGGGTTCTCCGTGGTCGCGCCGATCAGCGTGCACACGCCGGCCTCGACGTGCGGCAGCAGGGCGTCTTGCTGAGCCTTGTTGAAGCGATGGATCTCGTCGACGAACAGCACGGTCGCGCGCGCTTCGTAGTCGCGCCGCCGACGGGCGCGCTCGACCACGGCGCGCAGGTCTTTCACACCTGCGTCGGTCGCCGAGACGGTCTCGAACACCGCGCCCGTGCGCGCGGCGATGATGCGCGCGAGCGTGGTCTTGCCGGTCCCGGGCGGACCCCAGAGGATCATGCTCGGGATCCGATCGGCCTCGACCGCGCGACGCAGCAGCCGGCCGGGGCCGGTGAGGTGCTCCTGACCGATGTACTCGTCGAGGGTCCGCGGCCGCATGCGCTCGGCGAGCGGCGCAAAGGCGGGGTCACGCCGACGGGCGTGGGCGAAGAGATCCTCGTCGGGCACGACCGCGGATCGATAGCAGGGCTGGGCCGGCGCTTGTAGTGCCCTGCTTGTAGTGCCGCGACGCCGCCGCTACGCTCCCGGACCATGTTCAGCCCTCGGCTCCGGGTCTGCTCTGCCGCCTGCCTCGCGCTCACGCTCGCCTTCACCGCGCCGCTGCTCGGCTGCGACAAGAACGGGCTGGTCGAGACCACGTTCCCCGCCGACGGCGTCGAGCTGCGCTACGACCTCGAGCCCGGCGCGAGCTTCGAGGGCGTGGTCCGGCGGCGCGAGAACGTCTCCTCGCGTGGGCAGGCGATGAACCGCTCGATCGAGTTCTCGGTCCAGCTCTCGGTCAGCGGCGTGGATGCCGACGGCACCGCTCGCGTGGCTGCGCGCGTCTACAACATCAACCTCAACTGGAATATCCCCGGCCTGCCGATCTCGATGAACGAGTTCAACGCCAAGGCCAAGCAGATGCTCGAGGGCGTGACCATTCGCTTTGGGGTCAAGGCCGACGGCAGTGTGGTGGACGTGCCGGCCACCCCGCCCGACTTCGGCGAGGCCGAGGCCGGCGTGCTCGACTCGGTGATCGAGGGGCTCACGGCGGCGTTCTTCGTGGTGCCCGACAAGCGCTTGATGGCCGGCGAGACCTGGCAGGACAGCGACACGCGCGGGCGCGAGGGCAAGCTCGGCAAGTACACGGTAGAGAGCGTCAACGGGACGCTGGTCGGGATGTTCGAGCGCAAGACCGACGACAAGTCGCAGACCGTCGCCAAGCTCGAGATCGACACCGACAAGACCGAGACGACCACGACCAAGGACGGCTCGAGCGAGATTCGCACGCGCAGCGACACGAGCGTGCTGTTCGATCCGAGCGGCTACATGGCGGTGATCGAGAGCACCCAGACCCGCACGCAGGGCGCGACCACGACCACGGTCGAGTTCAACGCGAACTGGTCGCGCACGGGCGCGGGTGCGGGTGGCGGGGCCAAGCAGCCCGAGCC
>DATLLB010000027.1:0-3019 GCA_035538075.1 Enhygromyxa sp. | reverse complement strand
TCTGCCGATTGTCGAGCGACAGCTCGACCTTGTCCTTCCATTTGTGCATCTCTCGCATGAGTTACTCCCCGCTCAGAGCTAGACCATTCCGGCGCCATGGCGAAAAAACCGGTCTTTTCAACTTGGCTCGCCCTTCGGGCGAGTCAGTGCTTGGACCCGCGTACCGGCTCTGAAAGAGAGACCGCTCGCGTAGTGCAGCCGCGATCGTCGGGCACACGTGCGCCAAGGGGCGTCGCATACGGCGGGTTTGGATCCCGCCTCATTGCATGATGCGCATTGACGACGCTGGATCGCGGAGCGCCGGCAGCGACTTCTTCTCGGGCAGCTCGCCGGTCGGATTCGTCCCGATCCGAATGATCTCGCGCGTCGGCGGATACTCGATCTCCCAGCTCTCTTCGCGCTCGACCTTGCCGCCGCGATGGAACTTGCGGACGCGCTCGAGCTTGAAGCCTCGCATGCCTCGCTGCGCGACGACCTGGGCGCCGGTGCGGAGGTTGGGGTCGCTGCGGTGCACGGTCTCGTACGGGAGCGCTTCCTTCAGCGTCCGCTCGAAGGCGATTTGGTAGGGGCGCTGCGGGCCGAGGATCTCGGCGTGCACTTGGCCCTGGCTGACGCTCATGTGGACGACGATCGGGAACTCGTACGGGTTGCGCAGCACGAGGTCGACGCTGTCCCAGACGACGGTCGCGTCGAGGCCCATGTCGACGTAGCCGCTCGGGCGGCTGTGCGGGCGGGCGTCGATGATGTCGAGGCCGGCGAAGAAGCTGGCGCCGAAGACGGTGCTGGCGATCTGACAGATGCCGCCGCCGACGGTGTCGACGAGCTGACCGCCGGCGATGCCGGTCGCGAAGCGGTAGCCGTTCTCGACGCCGCGATCACCGACGACGGCGTTGAACGAGAACTGCTCGCCCGGCTGGATCACGGTGCCGTCGAGCGCAGCGGCGCCGACCTTGAGGTTGGCGGTCCGATCGCCGTAGTCGCCCTCCATCGAGTACGGCGTGGAGAACGAGCCGAGCACGACGCCGATGTCGAGGCCGTCGGCGATCTCGCCGAGCGGATCGGCGACTGGCGGCTTGTGGGCGATCGGGAGCTCGATGATCTCGGCCCCGCCTGCGAGCCCGAGCGCGACGCTCGACAGGGCATCGTAGGGCAGCAGCGCGGTGCCACGCTGGGCGGGCAGGACCTTGCGAGCCTCGAGGTCGAGCCGCGTGGGCAACGACATGGTGTCGACGTCCGGCGCGAGCTCGAGCAGCTGGGCGAGCGCGAGACGATCGTCGAAGCGCATGCCCACGCGCAGATCGACGGCGCCGGCCCGAGCCTGCGCGCGCGCGTGCAGGTCGGCGAGCAGCTCGCCGCTGCGACCGAACGCGAGCGCTTCGTCGATCGCGGAAGAGGGCTCCGGCGTGGACCCGAGCGCACGTGCAGTAGTGGTCGTGGTGACCGGGCCGGCGCGCAGCGTCAGCTCGCGATCGAGGGTCTGCTGGCCGGCCTCGCGCGCGACCTCTTCGAGCGCCGTGCGATCGAGCCCGCCGATCTCGATGCCCGCGAGCCGCACTCCGGGGATCACGGTCGCGTCCGACTGGCTGCTCTCCCACGCGCCGAGCAACACGGCCGCGGCCGCGATGCTGCCACCGAGCATCGCCAGCGACTCGAGCTTGCCGAGCACCCGCGCGACACGACTCGGCCTGCGCGGCTCGGGCTCGGGGTTGGGCTCGGGCTCCGGCTCGAGCGCGACCTCGGGTGTCGGCTGCTCGCGCGCGCGCACGGGATCGCGCGCCCGCGTGCGGGTCGCTCGAGAAGCCCGGCTGGCGCCGGCTTCTCCGCTGCTCAGGCGGTAAGCGCTCGAAGTCATGGACTTGGCCGGGTGCGAGGCTAGGCAGTCCGACCCCGATCCTCCAAAAAACCGGCCGGAAGAGGCCCGGACGGGAGGGGGTCCCGTGGCGGGCTTTGCCCGACACGGGGGCGGCCAGCCGAATGGCCGCCATCAAAAATAGTAGGGCCCCGAAGGGGCCCGGAACCGACCGGCGCATGAAGGGTCAGGGCGCGGTATGACTCACGCCATGGCCGCCAAGGCTCCTCCCGGCTACGGACGAAACCAGAGCAAGCGAACGGCGGTGAAGCTGTGGCTCGGGGTCGTCTCCGCCAACCTCCTCGGGCTGTTCGCGGCCGTGTACGTGTCGAGCTACCTGCGCGCCGGTGCTGGCGATCCCGACGTGCTGTTCCCGGTCTACTACGGCGTGATGATCGTGGCCGGGATCGTCGACGCGTTCTGGCTCGACGAGCTGCTGTTCAAGGGCGCGTTCCGGCGGTCGCTGCAAGGGAAGACGGGGGCGTTCATGCGCAAGGACGCGGACGTCGACGAGCTGGCGGCCAACATGCAGCGGCCGGCGATCAGCTTCCCGGTCGTCGTCATCGTGTGCAGCTTCGCCACCTACGGTCTGTTCAATCTGGTCAATCACGGGTTCGACGGCTGGTGGCGCGACATCGGCAAGCACGTCCATGTGCTGCGTGCCGCCGACTCGAGCACCGCCGCGCAGCAGCAGGCGATCCTCGAGCTCTCGGTACGCATCCGCCCGGAAGTACTGTCGATTTTGGAGCACGAGCTGACCGATGGAGACCCCGAGGTCGAGGCCTGGGCGGCGTGGGCCATCGGTCGCCACAAGGACAACGAGGTGATGAACAGCAAGCGGCTGCCGGCGCTGGTCGAGCGCGTCCGCGACGGCGAGCCGAAGGTCCGGCGCGAGGCGTTGATCGCCCTCGCGCGCCTCCAGCATCAGGCGATGGCCGACGAGGTGCGCGACGCCCTGGCCGCGGAGCTCGAGGCCGGTGAGGCGATCGACAAGCGGCTGATCTGGGGGCTGGGCTACCTGCAGCACGCGGACTCGCTGCCGGTGTTGGACAAGGCGCTCTATCACCCCGATGAGGATGTTCAGCGGCTCGCAGCCTGGGCGCTTGCGCAGCATCGCGACAGCGGCAAGGGCCGCGACGCCGCCGACCTGCTCGAGCAGCGGCTGCCGGC
>DATLLB010000026.1:0-7716 GCA_035538075.1 Enhygromyxa sp. | reverse complement strand
AGTTAGGCTTGTAGGCGTGAGCCGATCCAAGGCCCGAGGTCGTCGAGAGCGAGAGCGCGAGCTCGCCGAGCTGCTCGATCGCGGGACCAACGAGCACTACCGCGACCCGCTGCTCTACGACTTCGAGTACGCCGATCAAGGCGACGACGAGGCCGGCGACGGCCCGAGCAAGCGCAAGCGCGGCCGTCGACGCCGCGGCAAGGGCAAGGCGCGGCGCAACGGCTCCGGCCGGCCCGGTCGCCCGCCACACGCGTCCGCAGGCGAGAGCTAGCAGCCGTGAGCCGCTCGAAGGCGCGTGGTCGCAAGGATCGGGAGCGCGAGCTCGCCGACCTGCTCGATCGCGGCACCAACGAGCACTACGTCGACCCGCTGCTGTACGACTTCGAGTACGCCGAACAGGACGACGACGTCGACTGGTACGGCGCGCTCGCGGACGAGCGTGGGGTCGGCGAGACCATCCTCGAGCTCGGGGCCGGCAGCGGTCGCATCGCGATCCCGATCGCGATGGCCGGCCACCACTTGATCGCGCTCGATCGCATGCCGGCCATGCTCGACCACCTGTTCGCCAAGCTCGACGCGCTCGCAAAGGCGGGCGAGCCAGTGGCTGGCCGGATCGAGCGGCTGGTCGGCGAGATGACCGAGATCCCCCTGCCCGACGCGAGCGTCGGCCTGGTGATCGCGCCGTTCAACGTGCTGATGCACCTCTACAGCTGGCGCGATCTCTTGAGCTGCTTTCGCGCGGTGCACCGCGTGCTGCGGCCGGGCGGCAGCTTTGCCTTCGACGTGCTGCTGCCCGACTTCGACTGGCTGCGCTGGGATCCCGACGAGCGTCACGCCGTGACCCGCTTCGAGCACCCGCGGACCGGGCAGAAGCTGATCTACTCGACCAACCACGAGTACGATCCCGAGACCCAGATCTGCCACATCCGCATCTACTACGACGATGCGAAGACTGGGCTGCGACCGCGGGCCAAGCCGCTGCACACCGTGCAGCTCGCCCATCGACAGATCTTTCCGGAGGAAATCCGGATGCTCGCGGGCATCGTGGGCTTCGAGATCGAGAGTCACACGGGGGACTTCCTCGATCTCTCGCTCAACAAGGACGTCGAGGTGCAGGTCGTGCTCTGCCGGAAGCCCGCCTGAAATTCCGTCGTGGCTGAAATTCCCGTCCAGGTCCTGTCCTTTGGGACCTGGCCTGGAGATCATTCGCTCGCGTTTTAGGACATAGCGTTGATTACGCGTCAACCTCTTATGCGTGAGTTAACACGGCAATCTGGGATCGCACAGTGTGGGTGCGCTACTCACTCGAGCCTCCACAAGCGGCAAAAAAGCCACGCAGTGCACTTTTGGGTCGAAAGAACAGGGACACCACCAAATTACTGTATGACTGAAAAAATTGTTGCGGGGTATTCCATGATTCAAGAAACTTCCACTGTCACTGGAACGGCCGGCTGGCCTTCTCAACACGGACTTGCACGATGCGTATGCTTGATCACGGAGAGATCATCACAGCGCGCGATATCCAGCTTCGAGCGCGGAAATCGCGGAACGTACATAAGTACGAGCCTACGCTTCGCACCCTTGGTCACACCAAGCTCGAGTCACTTTGTGACACGCTTGGAATGGCCGACGATCTCGGCGCCGCGTCGCAGCTGTTCGACCTGTTCAGCCAGACGTGGGGCCATCGCACCCGCAGCTCCGGACATCCGGCGTCCGACATCACGGACGACAGCTCGCCCTTCGAATTCTCGCTGGCGATCGAGGGTGGTCGGCCCGAGCTGCGCATGCTGACCGAGGCGCAGGGCGGAGCGGCCACGCCCGCCGCGAACTGGGAAGCGGCGTGGGAGCTGACCGAGCAGCTCGCTCAGACCTACGGCATCTCGATCGCGCGCGCCCGCGGCATCGCGGACCTGTTCCAGCCCGACGAGCAGACCCGAGTGTTCTCGCTGTGGCACGCGGCCTGTCTGCGCACGGGCGAGTCGCCGGACTTCAAGCTGTACTTCAACCCGTTCGCGCGCGGTGCCTCGCAGGTCGACGAGACCATGCAAGAGGCGTTCGCCCGACTCGGGCAGTCGCAGTGCTACGAGTGGATCCGCGAGCACGCGATGCTGCGCGGCGAGCTCGATCACTACGTGTACATGTCGCTGGACCTGGCCGATCACGCCAAGGCCCGGACCAAGGTCTACATCGCCCATCGCAACGCGAGCGCCAGCGAGGTCGAGCGCGTGATGGCGGCCGTGCGCGGCCACGTGCCGGGCGACGCGACTGGTTTCTGCAACGCGATGGCGCCCGACCACGACCGCTTCGGCCAGCGTCCGCTGCTGACCTGCATGGCCTTCGTGGCCGGCGAGGCCGAGCCGAGCACGGTCACCCTGCATCTGCCGATCCGCTGCTACGCCAGCAACGATCAGGTCGTGCTCGAGCGCGTCGGCGAGTTCCTGTCACCCGACGAGGCGCAGCTGCACGCGTCCGCGGTTCGCAGCATGGCCACGCGGCCGCTCGGCCTGCGGACCGGGCTGCAGACCTACACCTCGTTCCGGCGGGTCGACGGTCGCAAGCGGCTGACCGTGTACCTCTCGCCCGAAGTCTACAGCGCGCCCTGAGCTGCGCTGGCTGCCTCGTTTCGGCTCGCTGGTTGTTGCAGCTCGAGCCGAGCGCTCGCCTGCTTTTTTCGCCAGGGCGAGCGAGTGACGTGATGTGACCGTACGCGATCTCGCGCACGCAACGGTGAGCTACGGTATCTTGCGGCAACCGTCCCGCGAGACCGTTGATTGAACGAGCGAATCATGACCCACGAACACAAGGTCCGAGAGTTCTACGACAACGCGCTCCACTGCTATCAGTCGATCATGGGCGACCGGTGGCATCACGGCGATCCGGCCGCGGAGGCGCGAGGCTTGTCGGTGCTCGAGGCGTGCGAGGTGCTCGAAGCGGAGATCGTCTCGCTGACCGGACTGCAAGCTGGGCAGCGAGCGCTCGACTTCGGGTCGGGCGTGGGCGGTCCGACCTTGTACATGGCCAAGCTCACCTCTGCGACCTGGGTTGGGGTGACCAACAACGAAGGTCTCAGCCAGCGGGCACGCGAGCGTGCCGTCGAATTCGGCTTCGCGGACACGACCGCGTTCCTCACGATCGGCGACGAAGACTACAAGCGGCTCTTGGCCTTTCCGGACAATGCGTTTGACGCGGTCACGTTTTACGAGTCCGTCTGCCACCTTCCGGACAAGGCGGCGTTCTTCCGCGCCGTATCCCGCGTTCTGAAACCGGGGGGCAGGCTCGCGGGGATCGACTGGCTGCAGCGGCCTTTCGGCGAGCACCAGACCGAGGAGCAGATCATGCGGTGGATGCAGCCGGTGAACGAGACCATCTGCATCCCGTGGCACGGCACCGTCGACGGCTACAAGGCCATGATGGAGCAGGCTGGACTTCAGGTGACGGTGGCTCGGGACATGTTCGAGGGCGCCAAGTGCTGGGGCAGCACTCCCAACGACGAGCGTCCGCAGTGGCTCAACTACGACGGGCCGGCGGCGACTCAGTTCCGCGACGGCAAGGTTGCGCTCGATGGCGCACGCGAAGCTGGCGTCTTCACGGTCGGCATGTTTGCTGCTACCAAGCCCGGCTGAGTGCCTACCGACATGGCTCATCTCGACGACGATCCCGAGCTGCTAGCGCTGGTCGAGCCGTACCGCGTCAAGGTGGTGGAGAAGATTCGCCTCCTCACCCGTGCGCAGCGCCTCGAGGCCTTGCAGAGGTCGTTTTACTCGATCGTCTATCTGGATTCTGCGGACGTCTACATCGATCTCGTCACCGATAGTGGAACGAGTGCGATGAGTGACGCGCAGTGGGCCGGGATGATGGTCGGCGACGAGGCCTACATGGGCTCGCGCAACTTCAGTCGTTTCGAGCAGACGGTGCAGGAGATCACCGGCTACCCCAACGTCATACCGACGCATCAGGGCAGGGGGGCTGAGAACATCGTGATGGAGCTCCTGGTCGAGCCAGGGGACTTCGTCCCGAGCAACACGTTGTTCGATACGACGCGCGCGCATGTGCAGAATCGCCAAGCGCGGCCGCTCGACTTGGTCGCTGACGGGCTCTGGGAATTCGAGACCGAGCTGCCGTTCAAGGGCAACTACGACCTCGCCAAGCTCGAGGTTGCGCTGGAAAAGTACCACGAGCGCATCCCCTTCATCGTCATCACGGTCGTCAACAACATGGCGTGCTCGTCGCCTGTCTCGATGGCGAACATCCGCGAGGTGAAGCGGCTCGCGGATCGATACTCCTGTCCGGTGCTCTTTGACGCGTGCCGATTCGCGGAGAACGCATATTTCATCAAGACCCGCGAGCAGGGCTATCAAGACAAGTCCATCGAGGAGATCGTCCGCGAGATGTTCTCCCATGGTGACGGCTGCTGGATGAGCGCCAAGAAGGACGGGCTCGTCAACATCGGCGGCTTCATTGCGCTGCGAGATGCTGCACTCGCGCGTCGCTGCCAGGAGCGGCTGGTGCTCTACGAGGGCTTTCCGACCTACGGCGGGTTGGCCCGGCGCGATCTCGAGGCGATGGCGATCGGCTTGCGAGAAGGCATCACCGAGGACTATCTCCGCCATCGCGTGAACCAGGTGGCCTATCTTGGCCAGCTTCTCGAGCAAGAGGGTGCCACCGTCAGCAAGCCGACCGGGGGCTCCGGTGTGTTTGTCGACGTGGGGTCGATCTATCCGCACCTGCCACCCGAGCGGTTGCCGACCGTCGCGTTCATGTGCGACTTCTATCTCGAAGGCGGCGTCCGAGTTGGCGCAGCTCCGTTTGGGCTCTCGTCACTCGATGTCCGAACGGGCGAGCTCGTGCAGAAAGCCTTCAACCTGGCACGTTTCGCAATACCTCGGCGGGTCTATGGCAAGAGCCACATGGAGTACCTTGCGAAGGTGATGCGGCGGGTAAAACAGAAAGCGCCGCAGAATCAGGGCTTCAGGCTGGTCCACGAGCCCGAAGTGCTCGGGCACTTTTTCTCCAAATTCGAGCCCGTCTAGTACCGTGCCGCAGTGATTTTGATGATTTGAGGCGCCGGGCCTGGCGACCCTGGCGCGAAGCGAGGAGGGAGTGTGTCGGGCACACTCGACCGACGAGCGACAAAGCCAGGGGCGTCAGGAACAAGCCCCAAACCATCAAGATCACTGCGGCGCGGTACTAGCCTGCCGCGATGGACATGGCGAGCGTCTGCACGGGACTGACGGATTTCTGCAGTTGCTGTAGCGACGCAATTAGCCGGTCTCGATAAGGCTCCAAGTCGAGGTGCTCGAGAGCGTTATTGAACTGCTCGGGCGGATAAACGCGAAAGTTCGGATTCAACCAGGAGATCGCTGTTGCCACGCCTCGCAGCAGCCGGTTGGAGAGCTGGGAAGTCACCCCGGCGGCCTTTCCCTTGCCCTCGAGCAAGTCTGTGAACAACGCGCTTCGCTGGACCGTGTTCGGTGCCCCGCCGTCGGACACCGCGAGCGTCCGAACCTTGCTCACGTCGCCGCCGAGCTTCCGCTTGAGCTCCGTGATGCGGACCAGACCTTCATTCCAGAGCTCAGGACTCGGGTTGGCCGACGTGTGCAAGTAGACCGCGACCTGGTACTCGCCACACGTCACAATCGTCATGGCCATGTTGTTGTTCATGCGGAGCTCTGGCGGCAGAGACGGTAGCACAGACCGACGTGCGGCAAGAGGCCCGCAGTTGTATGTCGATTGCGCACCTAGCCGCATGCGCAGGTCCCGAGCCGTGCGAGCCGAGGTCTGCGTGGCCTGCTAGCCTGCCTTCGTGTCGCGCCGCGCAGTGTCGTCCGCTCTCGCTTCTCTCGGCAAGCTCGCAGCGCTCGGGGTGACCGCGTGTCTGTTCGTTGCGAACACTGTCGACGCCGACACCCTCGATGCCGACCCGGCGGCGGGTTACGTGCCGATCGACGAGCTCTCGTACGAGACCATCATCCGGCCCGGCACGGGGTTCGAGGCTGAGCTGGCGATCCGGGTGGCGCTGCACAACACCAGCGCGGCGACGCAGGACATGGTGATGGCGCTGGCGATCCCGCATGGCAGCGAGCTGACGGGCATTGCGATCGCGCGAGGCGGCGACTGGATCGTGGGCGAGGTCAGCACGATCGAGGATGACGCGGGTGACGTCGCCCGCGGGCGCCGCGATCCGGGCACGGTGTTCGTGCGGGAGCTTGCGCCCGAAAATCCGGGTGACCAGCCGGGCGCAGAGATCGTCGCGTTTGGGCTGCCGTCGCAGACGACCACGCAGGTGGAGCTGCGTCTGCGCGTGCACCCGCATCTTCGTGGTGACCGTTGGCAGCTCGATCTGCCGCGGCGCAACGCGGAGATCCCCAACCTGGTCGATCAGCGGCGCGTGATCGTGCAGGGGCTGCCCGAGGGGCAGAGCTTCTGGGTGGACGACACGCCGAGCAATGGCACGCCGTACATGGTCACGCGCTCGGAGGATGCGATCACGGTCTCGTGGTCGGCGGCGCGCAAGAGCAGCGCGGAGCTCGACGGCAGCTACGAAGTCTCGCGCGATCCGGACGGTGACGGCGGGCGCCTGCGCGTGATCCTGCGGCTCGGGCCGAGCAAGCCGATCGCGCCCGATCACGTGCTGCTGGTGGTCGATCGCTCGCAGTCGGGCTCGAGCTCGATGCCACGCGAGAGCGCCCGGATGTTCACGCAGCTGCTCGACTCGCTGCCAGCGGGCACGACCTTCGACGCGATCACGTTCGCGCGCACGGCCGATCGGCTGCTCGATCCGAAGCGCTTTGCGAGCGGCAAGGCGCCGCGGGTCGACGACGCGGAGGCGCGGACCGAGCTCTCGCGCTCGCTGGAGATCACGGTGCCGGGGCAGGGCACCGATCTGCGCGCGGCGATGGAGCTGGCCGGTCAGCAGCTGGCCGCGCGCAAGGCCAAGCAGCCGCTGATCCTGGTGGTGACCGACGGCATGCTGCCGCCGAGCGTCGGCGCGGACACGGTCGGCAAGGCGCTCGGCGACGCGCTGGGCAAGGCTGCGCGACCCGAGGTGCTGTTCGTGGTCGACGATCCGCTGCTCAACCTGCGCGGGCTCCCGGCCGATCATCCGATCGCGAGCCTGGCGGCGGGGCTCGGCGCTCGCATCTCGCTCGAGACGCTCGCCAACCTCGGGCCCGATTCGGTCGACGAGCTGCTGGCCGCGCCCAAGGTGCTCGGTGATCTGCAGGTGAACCTGCCCTCGTCGGTGCTGCTCGACGAGCCGCTGCCGAGCGGCTTGGTGGCGGGCGACTTCTTGGTGGTCGAGGGCAGCTACGACGGGCGCGCGCCCTCGAAGGTCACGATCCGCGGGCGCTTCGGCAAGAGCAAGGTCGCGGCCAGCTTCAGCGCGGCCAAGCGAGAGCCGCGACCGGCCGCGATCGCGGCGGCGATCCGCGAGGACGATCGCCCGCGCGCCGTCGAGGAAGGGCTCGCGATGCCGGACTGGTACACGGCGAGCATGCGACGGGTGACGAGCATGAACATCGCCCAGGCCGGGCGCGTGGGCTGGCAGCCGACCGGGCAGCTCGACTCCAACATCATCGAGCGACAGCTGCGTTCGCGCGTGCTCCCGCGTGCGCGTGCTTGCTACAACCAGGCGTTGACGCGCAATCAGGTGCTGGCCGGTCGCGTGGAGCTGCAGCTCGAGGTCGGCAAGGGTGAGGTGATGATGGCCGGGCTCGG
>DATLLB010000025.1:0-18982 GCA_035538075.1 Enhygromyxa sp. | reverse complement strand
GCCGTCCGGCTAGCGGATCGAGCTCGCGCGATAGACCTCGTCCACGGCGATTCGAGCCCCGAGGCTGCGCACCTCGACGGTGCCGCCGCGAATGCCGACCGTGGCGGTCCAGCGGTTGTCCGACTCGCGGTGGTGCACGGTCATGCGACGCTCGCGGTGCGAGACGATCACATAGTCATGCAGCGAGGGGATGCTGCGGTAGGCGTCGAGCTTGAAGCCGGTGTCGTAGTGCTCGGACGAGTCGCTCGTGACCTCGACCAGGATCAGAGGATTGAGCGCGGTCGAGGTCGGACTGGGCTCGTGCTGCACGAAGGGGCCGCAGATCACGGCGCCGTCCGGGAAGGTCGCGAGCCCGACGGACTCCACGTACACGCGAAGATCGGAGGTGTGCGCGCGACAGGGCCGGTCTCCGAGTGCGTTGCCGAGCAGGCGCAGGATCTCGGCGGAGAGCGCCGAGTGTTCCTCGGAGCCGCCGGCCATCGCGTAGATCTCACCGCCGAGGAACTCGTGCTTGGTCGGGCTGGTCTGCTCGAGCGCGACGTAGTCAGCGTAGGTGTAGCGGTGCAGTCGCGAGGGGCCGATCACCCTGCGAGGGTAGCAGGTCGGGACAGGGGATCGGCAGGCGCGGGTCGAGCTCCGGGAACGCGCCGGGCGTCGTGGTCGCGAACGAGTCCACGACCCACCAGGCGCCGATGTCGGCGAGCGGATTGCCGGCTTCGTCGGTGACGCGCGGGTAGCTGGACTCGGCGTAGTGCACGTGCAAGCCGGACGGGATGCCGAGCGCCTCGGCCTCGGCGAGCGCGTCGCAGACGTAGTGCTCGAGCGGGTACGAGAGCAGCAGGCGAAGCTCGTGTGGATCGTCGCCGCGCTCGAGCCCCGCGACCAGGGTGAAGCCGTGGCGAAACCATGGGCCGAGCGCGTCGCCGCTCTGGCCGGGGACACCGTCGGGGAAGTGGTGGGCGAGATCGTAGTAGACGGTCAGCTCGCCACCTTGGAGATCGTCGATGACCAGCGCAGTGCCGAGCCGAAAGTGGGCGCTCGGATCGATGTCGTCGACCGGGGCGATCGGCTCGGTGAAGCGCAGCACCACCGTGGTCGGATCGTCGAAGCGCGCGCTCTCCAGCTCGGGGGCGATCGCATCCTCGGCCGCGCAAGCCAGCGGCGACGCGACCGCGCACGCGCTCAGACCCACCTCGATCGGCCGCGGCATCGGCAGCCATGATACTGCGAAATGCGGCCGGCTGTCGCAGCGACCGGCCGTCCCATGCTGGCGGCGATCGCCGAGGCTACCCTGCGCCTGCATGAGCACCTTGCTTCGCTTGGCCCTCGCCCTGCCCTTCGCGCTCGCGCTCGCGTGCGACTCCAAGGACGGCGAGGACGATCACTCGCACGAGCACGAGACCGACACCGGCCACGAGACCGGGCACGAGACCGACACCGGCCACGAAGAGTCGGACTGCGCGGCCGAGACTCGCGACGACGAGTTCTCGATCGGCCTGAGCAAGTCCGGCGAGATCCTGACCGTCAGCTTCGTCGCGGCCGATCCGGCGCCGCCGATCAAGGGCGACAACACCTGGACGCTGGCGATCGCCGACGTCGAGGGCCAGCCGCTGTCCAACCTCACGATCACGGCCGTCCCGTGGATGCCGGATCACGACCACGGCACCCCGGTCGAGGCGACCGCGACCGCGACCGAGAATCCGGGCGAGTTCGTGGTCACCCCCGTCAACCTGTTCATGAGCGGGCTGTGGGAGGTCACGCTCGACATCGAATTGCAAGACGGGCCCAGCGACCAAGTGGTATTCGCGTTCTGTGTCGAGTGAAGCGCACCCGCTAGCAGGCCGGGGAAAAGCTCGCGTGTATGCAGAACGCCGTCAGCGGACTGCAGGGCAAGGCGCGAGGATGGAGTTTATCGGGCATAAGCGACTGACGAGCAACACAGCCATGCAGTTCGGGGACGGTGTTATGCATGCGCGCGAGCTTTTCCCCGGCCTGCTAGGCCGAGCACTGCTCGCGCTGACCGTGTCGCTGCTGGCGTGCACGGACGACGGTGGCGACGACGAGTCGGCGCCGCAGTGCGTCGAGATCGACTACGACGACTGCGCGCTGCTGTACCCGCCGACCTGGGATCAAGTCTGGTCGCAGACGATCAGCACCACCTGCTCGGGCGGCGGCTCGGCCTGCCACGCCGGCGACGTGGGCTTGACCTTCGGCGATCAGGCCACCGCGTATGAAGGATTGATGCACGAGATCGTCGTCGGCGACCCGGGCTGCTCGCACCTGATGGTGCGGCTCGAGAGCGACGACCCCAACTTCCGCATGCCGCCCGGCAACACGCCGATTCCGGCCGGCGCACGCTGTAGCATCGCCACATGGATCGCCAACGGAGCACAGCCGTAATTCGTTGGCCGCACGCCCTCGTGCTGGCGGCCATGTTCGCGTGCAGCGAGGACCCGCCTCCGTCGCGCGACCTCGAGGCGCTGCAGGATCCGGAGACCTGCGCCGAGTGTCACCCCGATCACTACGGCGAGTGGCTCAGCAGCATGCACGCGTATGCGGCCGACGATCCGGTGTTTCGGGCCATGAATGCCCGCGCGCAGCGAGAGACCGACGGCGAGCTGGGTGACTTCTGCGTGCGCTGTCATGCGCCGCAGGCCGTGGCGCTGGGGCTGACCGAGGACGGGCTCAACCTCGACGAGGTCCCGCAGCAGCATCGCGGCGTGACCTGCTGGTTCTGTCATCAAGTCGACGCGATCGAGGGCACGCACAACAACCCGTTGGTGCTCGCGATCGACGGCGTACTGCGTGCCGACGTCCCCAACGCGCTCGAGCCTCCCACGCATGGGGTCGCGCGCAGTGCCTTCTTCGATCGCAACTCGCTGTCGTCGGCGAAGATGTGCGGGAGCTGCCACGACATCGTCACGCCCGGCGGCGCGCACATCGAGCGCACCTACGCGGAGTGGCTGGCCTCGTTCTACAGCGACGCCACACCCGACGATCCCGACGAGCCGGAGCTCTACGCCCAGACCTGCAACGACTGCCACATGCCGCGCAGCACCGGGCCGATCGCCGAGTACCCGGGCGTGCGGGGCGATCGCGATCGCCACTCGCACATGTTCGTGGGCGTCGACGTGGCGATCACCGACTTCCCCGACGCCGAGCTCGGGCCGGCGCTGCGGGAGTGGCAGCGGGCGAACATCGAGGAGGTCCGCAAGACCTCGCTGTGCGCGAGCTTGTGCGTGCGCGAGGATCTCGAGGATGGCGGCGCCGAGGTGACGGTGTGGCTGCACAACGAGGCGGCCGGGCACTCGTGGCCGAGCGGCGCGACGCCGGATCGGCGCGCGTGGGTCGAGCTGATCGCGACCGATGATGGCGGCCAGGTCCTGCTCGAGTCCGGCGTGGTCGCGGACGATGAGGCGGTCGCCGAGCTGAACGATCCCAACCTGTGGCTGCTCCGCGATCGCATCTTCGACGCGGAGGGCAACGAGACCCACATGTTCTGGGAGGCCGTGAGCGTGGAGAGTGAGCTGCTCCCGGTGCCCGACAGCTTCGGCGGCGGCGCGCACGAGCTGACCTGGAAGAGCCGCACGTATGCGCTGCCAACCATGCCCGCGCGCGTGAACATGCGGGTGCTGCTGCGGGCGATCGGGCGCGAGATCCTGGAGGACCTGGTCGAGAGCGGTGACCTCGATGCCGCGCTGCTCGACGAGTTCGAGACCTTCGAGGTCCCGCCGGCGAGCCTCGAGTGGACAGCCGCCGAGGCGGAGCCCTCCGAAGGTGAGGTCGACTACGGCATGTGCGTGAGCTCGTCGCCCGGCTGCAAGTCACCATTCATTTAGATCTGCGGTACGATTGGCGGATGCGGTCGACCCTGGTGGTGATTCTCTCGCTCGCAGTCTGGGGCTGCCGCGCTACGGACTCGAGCTCGCAAGCCGAAGGGTCGACCGACACCGACGGCGACGACGAGGCCGACGAGACCGAGGAGAGCGAGGATGGACCAGTGACGGAGGATCTCCCGTCGCCGTGGCACTGCAACCCGGTCAGCGAGCCGTGTCCCGAGGGTGAGAAGTGCACGATCGTCCGCGAGCCGACCGTCGACTCGAAGTGCGTGCCGATCCACGAGGATCCTGTAGCGATCGGTGAGGCCTGCGAGTTGCTCGAGGGCGGGCTCGACAACTGCCCCGACCACGCCGCCTGCTTAGGTGGCGAGTGCGTGGGCGTCTGCGACGAGGAGAGCACGCTCGGCTGCCCGGAGGGTCAGCTGTGCGGCTGGAACAACAACACGAACTACACGGCCTATTGTCATCAACCCTGCCATCCGCTCGAGCCGACGGACTGTGAGGCCGATGAGCGCTGCGTCCCGGGCAACGCGATTGGTTTCGAGTGCGGGCCTCTCGGAGCCCAGCACTCCGAGGGCGAGCCCTGCCCATGGCCGGGAGATTGTGCGGCCGGCTTGGTGTGCGTCTACTTCAGCGACAACGATCCGCGGTGCAAGCCGTATTGCTCGCTGATCGACGGCGGCTGCACCGACCCGGACGTGTGCCTGTCCTGGTACGAGGATGGGGTCGCGCCGCCGGGCTACGAAGACGTCGGCGTTTGCTTTCCACCCTGAAGGTGCAGCGGCGTTCGTGTAGGCTGCGCCCATGCGGCTCCCGCAGGAAGCCCTGAGCAGCGCGCACATCACCTTGCGCAACCTGGTGATGTCGCGCTGGGTGCTGCTGGGCCTGCTGCTGGTCGCGGCCGTGCTCGAGCTCGTCGGGGCGATCCCGGAGTCGCTCGCAACCTGGCTGCCGGTCGCCGAGCACCCGCTCGCGAGCTTCGCCACGCTCGCGGCGTGGGCCGGGCTCAACGGCGTCAGCGTGCTGTGGCTGCGTCGCGGGCGTGCGAGCGAGGGCCTCTCCGGCGTGCACCTGCTGGTCGACGCGACCGCGCTGACGATCCTGCTGCTGCTGGCCGGCGGCTCGGCCAATCCGTTCACGATCCTCTATTTCCTGCCGCTGACCCTGGCCACCCAGGTCTCGCCGCGCTGGACGTGGGTGCTCGCGGGCTGGAGCTTCGCCTGCTTCGCGAGCTTGTTCGTGTTCGCCGATCCGGTCGCCGAGGAGCGGCCGGCGATCGAGCCGTCAGTGCCAGCGATCGACGAGCACGCCCACCATCACCACCACGAGCCTGCGCCCGCGCCCGAGCAGGCGTCGGGCGATCACCAGGGCCACTTCGCCGGGCACCAGCGCGGCATGTGGATCGCGTTCGGGCTGACCGGCGTGCTGATGACGGTGTTCGTGCATCGCACCGCGCTGGCGATCGCCCGGCAGCGCGCCGAGCTGATCCGGCTGCGGCAGGACGCGCTGCAGGATCGCCACCTCGCGGCGATCGGCACGCTCGCGGCCGGAGCCGCGCACGAGCTCGGCACGCCGCTCGGGACCATCAAGCTGCTGGTCGACGAGCTGCCGCAGATGAGTGCGAGCGAGCGCGATGAGGCGCTGACGACCGTTCGCGAGCAGCTCGCTCGCTGCAAGTTGATCGTCTCGCGCATGGCCAGCCCCGAGCTGCGCGTCGATGCGCTGGGGATCGACGCGCGCGCGTGGCCGCTGCGCGAGCTCGGGCATGCGCTCGCCAACCTCGATCACGGCGTGCCGGTGAGCATCCACGTGAGCCCCGAGGCCGGCGAGCGAACTACCCGACAGCCCTTCGAGGTGCTCGCGCAGCTGCTGCGCGAGTTCGTCGCCAACGGGGCCGAGGCGTGTCGACGAGGCAGCACGAGCGACCCGCAGATCATCGTGGACATCCGCACGCGCGCCGACCAGCTGCGGATCGAGGTGCGCGACAACGGGGTCGGCATGGATCAGGACACGCTCGCGGCCGCGTTCGATCCGTTCTTCTCGACGCGGCCCGAGGGCAGCGGCATGGGGCTCGGGCTCTACCTGGCGCGCGCACACCTCCGCCAGCTCGGCGGCCACATCGAGCTGGACTCGGCGCGCGGTCGCGGCACCACCGTCCGCGTCACTTTGCCGCTGGCGACCGCCCTCGACTTTGCCGGGCAGCACCGACCTGAGCGAGACTCCTCCGCGTGATCGGCCCGAGCGAGGAGAGCGACAGCGGCCTGACGTTCATGGTCGTCGACGACGATCGGGCGTTCTGTGCTGCGCTCGCGGGTGCGCTGCGTCGGCGCGGGCACCAGACCGTGATCGCCCACGACTTCGACGAGGCCCAGGCCGAGGCCACGGCGTGGCGGCCCGATCGCGCGGTCATCGATCTACGGATGCCGGGTCGCGGTGGGCTCGAGCTGATCTCGGTCTTGCGCGAGCAGCTGCCGCAGCTGCGCATGGTCGTGTTGACCGGCTACGGATCGATCGCCACCGCCGTCGAGGCGATCAAGCTCGGCGCGGTGCACTACCTGACCAAGCCCGCCGAGGTCGAGGAGATCCTCGCCGCCTTCGATCGCACCGAGCCGGTCTTGCTCGACGCGCCGCCGCCGACCAAGGCCACGCCGCTCGACGAGCTCGAGTGGGAGCACCTGCAGCGCGTGCTGACCGACTGCAACGGCAACATCTCCGAGGCCGCGCGGCGGCTCGGGATGCATCGGCGCAGCCTCCAGCGCAAGCTCGCGCGGGGCCGCAAGGCGCACGACGACGAGGACTGACGACCGCGCGGCGGTTTCAATTCCTGCGGGTGCCGCGACGAGGCTCACATGCTCGAGGTCGTGGACGCTGACCGGGTCGCGAGCGCGCCGGACATGGAACACGTGCGACTCCGAGTGCGGCCATGAAACTGACCACCTGCGTACGAACTTTATCAATCACCCTGCTCTCGCTTGCCCCGATCGGGGTGATCGGTTGCTCCGACGACGCCACGACGGAGGGCGGCAACGAGTCGGAGACGGGCGATGGTGACGGGGACGGCGATGGGGATGGCGATGGCGACGGGGATGGCGACGGCGACCCCGGTGATGGCGATGGCGATGGCGACGGCGATGGGGGCTTGAGCGCAGACGACTGCCTCGATGACCTCACCGCCGAAGCCTGGTGGTCGGTCGTGCTGCACGACGGCGCAGCCGGGGACGTGCAGCCGGCCCAGGACGCGATCGACTTCGCCGCGCTGCACATCTGCTGGCTGCGGATCACCAACCCCGAGCTCGACAACGTCGGGCAATACCAGGCGTGGGAGGACAACACGATGTTCGCCGGGCTGGTCCCGAACGCGCCGACCGACGAGTACGAGGCGCTCAAGACCCAGTACGACGCGATCACCGACGAGCAGCCGTTCATGTTCTCGCCCGACATTCACCTGCTGACCTTCTCGCAGGGGTACAACATCCCCGCGCTCGCGCAGGAGTTCGCCGCGCTCGACGAGGTCGACTACGCCGAGCCCAACGGCCTGATCGGCGGCGAGCAGGATCGCTACGAGTACCAGGACATGGGCGGCGGCGTGTGGCGCTGGTTCATCCACGACGAGTTCTGGGATTGCTTCGACGGGTGCGACTGCGCGCGCATCTGGTCGTACGACATCGACCACGACGCGGGGATCGTCACCGAGGTCAGCTACACCGAGCAGGGCCAGCCCTGGTGTCAGTTTTAGCCCCCCGCGGCCATTGGCAGACTCAGCCGCGGGCGGATCGGTTCGTGGTTCTCGACGGTACGTGGTGACCCCCGGTGGGGGTCTTTTACGGCTTCGATGGGCGCGGTAGTTGACACCGGTGCGGCTTCGATGAGCGCCGACACCCCGCGCCACGCCGAATAGTTTTGCCCGGCGTGGCGCGATGATCTCAGGCAAGATGGTCGCATGCTCGGCGAAGCTCTCCGCCGCGTGAGGGCCGAAGCTCCGGTCGTCCACAATGTCACCAACTACGTGGTGATGAACACGACCGCCAACGCGCTGCTGGCGGTCGGCGCCTCGCCGGTGATGGCCCACGCGCCTGAAGAGGTCGCGGAGATGGTCGGCATTGCGCGAGCGCTGGTGCTCAACATCGGCACGCTCAGCCAGCCGTGGATCGAGGCCATGTTCCTGGCCGGTCGCGCGGCCCGAAAACGCGGGATCCCGATCGTGCTCGATCCGGTGGGCGCAGGCGCGACCTCCTATCGCACGAACACGGCGCAGCGGCTGCTCGCCGAGCTCGAGCCGACGATCGTGCGCGGCAACGCCTCGGAGATCCTGGCGTTGGCGTCCGCGGTGGCGGCGACCCGCGGGGTCGACAGTGTGCACGGCAGCGAGGAGTCGCTCGGGGCCGCGCAGGCGCTGTCGGACGCGCACGGCTGCGTGGTGTCGATCAGCGGCGCCACCGACATCATCGTCTCCGGTGCCAGCATCGCGCGCGTGCACAACGGCGCGCCGATCATGACTCGCGTCACCGGCATGGGCTGCACCGCGTCGGCGCTGTCCGCTGCGTTCGCTGCGGTCGACGGCTCGCCCTTGCTCGCGGCCACGCAGGCGATGGTCGTGCTCGGCGTCGCGGGCGAGCTCGCGGCCGAGCGCGCACCCGGACCGGGGTCGTTTCAGGCGCAGCTGTTCGATACGCTCCACGCCCTCGGCCCTGACGAGCTCGAGCGCCGCGCTCGCGTCGATTGGACATGAGCCTCTACCGAGAGCTGTTCGATGCCACCAGCGACGGGCTGTTCGTGCTCGAGGCCGACGGCCGCATCGTGCTGGTCAACGCGCGCGCGTGCACGATGTTCGGCTTCACGCGCGAGCAGGCGCTGAGCCTGGCGATCGGGCAGCTGAGCGTCGACGAGCCGCCCTACACGCAAGCGCACGCGATGCAGCACATCGCCCGCGCGCTGGCGGAGGGCAAGCACTCGGTCGAGTGGCTGGGCCGCCACCTCGACGGCCGCCTGTTCTGGGTCGAGGTCGCGCTGCGCCCGTTCGAGCTCGACGGTCGCCCGCACGTGATGGCCAGCGTGCGCGACATCGATCCACGCAAGCGGATGGAGCAGGCGCTCCGCGAGAGCGAGCGCCGGTTCGAGACCATCTTCAACGCGACCTCGACGATGCTCGCGTTCACCGAGCGTGCGCAGGGAAAGATCATCGACGTCAACGAGGCCTGGCTGCGCAAGACCGGCTTGTCGCGCGAGCAGGCGATCGGCAAGAACGGCGCGGAGCTGGGCCTGTGGGCCAACATGGACGATCGCGCGCGCGTGCTGGCGCAGCTCGACGCGCACGGGCGCGTGCCCGAGATCGAGGTCGAGCTGGTCATGGGCGGCCGCCAGTTCCCCGCGCAGCTGTCGGTCCAGCACGTCCAGCGTGACGGCGAGCGCTACATCCTCTGGGAGGTCGCCGACCTGACCGAGCGCAAGCGATCCGAGGCCGAGCAAGAGCAGCTGCGCAGCCAGCTCTTGCATGCGCAGAAGCTGGAGTCGATCGGTCGGCTCGCCGGCGGTGTCGCGCACGACTTCAACAACATGCTCTCGGCGATCCTCGGCTTCGGCGACCTCGCGCTGATGATGCTGCCGAACCACTCGATGGCGCGCGACTACGTGGCCGAGATGGTCCGCGCCGGCGAGCGGGCCAGCGAGCTGACCAAGCAGCTGCTGGCGTTCAGCCGCAAGCAGGTGCTGCAGCCGCGCATCGTCGATCCGGTGCTGGTCGTGCACAGGCTCGAGCCGCTGCTGCGTCGACTGAGCGGCGAGGCGGTCGACCTCCAGCTCGCGTTGGCGACCACCGCTGCGATCCGGGCCGACGCGTCGCAGCTCGAGCAGGCGATCGTCAACCTGGTCGTCAACGCCCGCGACGCGATGCCGGACGGCGGCGTGCTCACGCTCGAGACCGCCAACGTCGACTTCGACAGCGCCTACGTGGCCTCGCACGCCGACGCGAACATCGGCCCGCACGTGATGATCGCCGTGTCCGACACCGGCGTGGGCATGGACGCGGTCACGCGTGCCCGCGCGTTCGAGCCGTTCTTCACCACCAAGGGCCCCGGCGAGGGCACCGGGCTCGGGCTCGCGAGCGTCTACGGCATCGTCAAGCAGAGCGGCGGTTGGGTGTGGCTGTACTCGGAGCCGGGCCGCGGCACCACGTTCAAGCTGTATTTCCCAGCCGCCAGCGAGTCGCCGATCGCCGAGCTCGCCAGCGCGCCGAGCATCGCCACGGCCCCGCGCGATCACACGGTCGTGCTGCTGGTCGAGGACGATTCACAGGTGCGCCCGCTGATCGCGACGATCCTCAGCGCCGCCGGCTACATCGTGCTGATCGCTGAGAGCCCGCGCGAGGCGATCGAGCTGGCCGAGCAGCACGACGGCGAGATCCACGTGCTGCTGACCGACGTGGTGATGCCGAGCATGAACGGCCGCCAGCTCGCCGAGCGAATCACCGCTCAGCGCCCGAGCGTGCGGGTGCTGTTCATCTCCGGCTACACCGAGAACACCGTCGTCCACCGCGGCGAGGTCGACGAAGGCGTGCACTTCCTGTCCAAGCCGATCACCGCCACCCGGCTGCTGGCGATGTTGGCTCGCGCGCTCGAGTGATCTAGCCGAGCTCTACTCGAACTCGCGTGACCAGCTGGCGCAGGCCCTCGAGCGCCGCTTCGGTGCTGGCGTGGCGGACGATCGCGTAGCCCTCCCCTTCGTAGCTCTCGGCGCGCGGCTGGCCGACCTTCGGCAGCTGGGCCTCGACCAGCATGTCGCCGATCAGCTCGCGCGCCTGCTCCCAGCCATGCACGGCGACCACTCGCTGCCCGCGACCCTGGCCACGAAAGAAGGCCGCACCCGCGGCCCACTTGCGCGGCTTGGGCTCGAAGCGATCGTGGGTCATCAGCGCGGCCCAGTCCGCGAACATGTCGGTCTCGTGGGTCATGCCCATCATCGGCATGATGTGCACGCCCGGCGGACGAGCGCCGACCTCGGAGACCAGCATCGAGCCGTCGTCGCGGCGAAACCATTCCATGTGGGTCAGCGCGGTGCCGACCCCGAGCGCGCTCAGGGCCGCGCCGTTGATCGGATCGAAGTCGCGCCAGGTCGGATCCTCGGCCTCGCGGGGAATCAGCACGACGTACTGCATCCACGGGTTCTCGAGCACCTCGAGCGGGCCCGGATAGTAGCGAGTGCCCGAGCGCCAGACCGGGCGGCCGTCGATCGTGATCGTCTCGCAGGTGAACTCGCGGCCGGTCACGAACTCCTCGACCTGCGCGGGCTGGGCCGCGGACGGGGCCAGGCCCAGCGCAAACAGGCCGCGCAGCTGCTCCTCCGAGGTGATGCGAAAGGTCGCCCGCGAGCCGAGGCCGGCCGGCGGCTTGACGACGATCGGGTACCCGACCTGCTGCGTGAACGCGTGCAGCTCGTCGGGCGAGCGCGCGAGCACGCTGCGTGCGACCGGCACCTCCGCGCGGCGCAGCACCTCCTTCATGCGATCCTTGTCTCGAAAGTTGCGCGCGACCTCGAGGTTCATGCCCTCGATGCCGACCGCGTCGCGGGCCTCGGCCATCGGCAGCTGCAGCTGCTCGAGCACGCCGTTGAGGCGATCGATCGGACCCACGCCCTTGCTGATCGCCTGGCAGGCGCGGATCAGCTCGGACGCCTCGAGGCAGTTGTGCACCGCGTAGTGGCCGACGATGCGCTCGCGCAGCTGCGGCACCAGGCGCGACTCGGGGTCCTCGGAGATCAGCGAGACGCGAGCGTCCTCGAGCTCGGCGAAGGCCTTCACGTAGCGCAGGGTGTTGTGGAGGAACCGCGGGGCGACGAACACGACGTGACGCACCCCGCGGTTGTACAGCATCGTCCGGCTGAAGTTCGGGCGATGCGGTAGAGCCCCGAATCAGCTCACGGGGCCGTGCACTGCATCCACTGGTTGATGTTGTCGGCCATCTGCTCGCAGGTCAGGCCGTCCGGGCACTCGCAGTCCTCCTGGCAGAGGATCTGGCAGGACGTGACCACGACGAAGCCGTTGAACGTGTGACACACGTAGCCCTCGCTGCAGTCGTTGTCGTCCTGGCAGGGCTGCTCGATCTCGGAGGGGTCGTTGGTCAGCTGCATGCAGCTGTCGCCATCGCCATCCCCGTCGCCATCGCCGTCTCCGTCGCCGTCGCCATCTCCGTCGCCGTCCCCATCTCCGTCGCCGTCTCCGTCGCCATCCCCATCTCCGTCTCCGTCTCCGTCTCCATCGCCATCTCCGTCCCCATCACCATCCCCGTCGCCGTCGCCGTCTCCGTCTCCGTCGCCGGTCGTTTCGGTGGCGTTCTCGGTCCCGACCGCATCGTCGGTGCATGCCACTACGCCGAGGAGAGTGATGATCATCAAACAAGTAGTTCGCATGTACCGATCGTAGCCTTCGGCGAGCACGAACGAAAGGCGCCCCGGTTGTCCCGAGGCGCCTCCCCCATCGCGACGAGTGCGCGCAGCTAGCTCTCGAGCGCCTGCACGGCGCCCTGCCGCACCTGCTCGCCCATCTGCTTGGCCTTGGCGACGAGCTCGTCCCGCTTCTCGCCGAGCTTCTCGTCCTCGATGCGCGTGCTCGGCAGACCTGCGCCCAACGCAGCTCCAAGAGCAATGCCCAGCGCGCCGAGCACGATCGGATCATCCTCGATCCGATCGCGCACCTTCTCGTAGCCGCGCTCGAGCGCCTCGCGGGCCTCGGAGACCTTGTCCTCCACCTTCTCGCGCGCCTCGCCAGCCTTCTCCTGCAGCTTCTCCGCGACGTCGCCGGTCGAGCTCGACGCGAAGCTCCGGCTCCGGCCGCCGCCGTCCCGCGCGAGCCCGAGCAGACCGATGCCGATCAACGCGACCGGGATCGGGTTCTCCTTGACGGTGTGGGCGAGGCTCGACAGCACATCGCCGGCCTTCGAGCTCATGCTCGGCCCGCGACCCTCGCCGCGAAACATGCTCAGCAGCTGACTGACCAGATCGCCCGGCGACAATTGCTGCTTGATCGCGTCGAGGGTCTCGTCGATGCGCTCGCGCGTACGGTGAATGTCCTCCTGCAGCTCGTCGGGGCTGTCCGAGTCGCGGCCGTTGCCGCTCACGCCGATATCACGCTCGGAATGGGTATGTCGCTCCATCATGCGTGCTCCTGGATGAGTCGTTTGTCGCGCTCGAGCTCCTGCATGGTGCGCTCGGGCTCGAGGTTGCGGGGACGTACGTCCGCCCGACCCTTGCCCAGCATCGCGCCGCCGATCAGCGTGACCACGCCACCGACAATCAGCGCCGACGCCCAATAGGGAATGTACAGTCCAATCCCGAGCACGGCGGCGGCGAGCAGGGTCAGCACGCCGGCAAACAGCACCAGCGATCCGAACGCGAGATTGGCGATGCCCTGCCTGGCCTGATCGAGCTTCTCGCCGACTTCGACCTTGGCGAGCTTCATCTCCTTGCGCAGCAGATCGATGGTGTGATGGGTGAGCTCGGCGATGTTGCCGGGCAGCGAACGTTCGGCCTCGCGCGAGGCCACCGATTCAGTGCTGTGTGAGGCGTTCATTGCGTCAACTCCGGAGGGGTGGGCATGTTCGGGCTCATGGTCCGAACCGGAGGCGGCGGGCTCTGCTGCGGCTGACGGCCGGACTCCATGCTCGAGCGCTCGGCTTGCTCGTCGCGGTGCGCCGAGGCCTTCACGAAGCGCGCGAGCGCCAGGCCCGTCGCGACCGAGCCAGCGAAGAACAGCTCGGGGCTGCGCGTCGCGGTCGCGCGGACGTGCTCGAGCAACGAAGAGAGGTCCTCCTTGCGCAGCTGGGCCGCGAAGTCCTCGAGCTGGTCGGCGAGCGTGTCCAGCAGGTTCTCGGCAGCGGTCTCGACTTGTTCCTTGGCCTGGCTCGCGAGCTCGCTGGCCGTCTCGACCAGCTCGCCGGCCGGATTGTCTTGTGATGTCTGCATATTCCTCCCGAGCGCCTCCGTGCAGGAATCACTCCAGGCCGATTCAGCACTTGCGAGGCGATCGAGAGCCGATCGCTGTGGCGACACGGCGCAACCGTGCGGCCGGATTCGTCTCAGTCGACAATCGCCAGCGACGCCGAATCAGCGACGCGCGGCGACTTGCTCGAGCACGGATTCGATGCACGCGACCGCGTCATCGTTGCCGCAGCGCAGTCGCTCGCTGCGACGATCGGCGTAGCGCTCGCACCGATCGAGGAAGCCACGCAGATCCTCGACGTCGGGGACCCGGTGCATGACCGCCTCGCCGAGGCCCTCGCGCTCCAAATAGATGGCGTTGAGGGTCTGCTCGAAGATGCCGCCGTTGGGCATCAGCAGCATCGGCTTGCCCAAATAGAGCGCCTCGCTGATCAGCGTGAAGCCGGCCGTGCAGATGACCGCCTTGGCGCTGGCGAGATCGGCGAGGAAGCCGTCGACGTTCGGCGCCTTGAACTCGATGTTGGCGAGCCGTGCGGCGGTCTCGGCCGGGACATTGAAGTTGTAGGCAATGAAGCGCTGGTTCGTGAGCGCGCCCATGGCCTCGAGCAAGCCGACGATGCCGGTCGGATCATTGTGATAGACGAGCACGTGCTCGCCGGCGCTCGGCTCGATCGCCCGGACCGCGCGCCGCAGGATCGGCGCGACCAGGGTCGTGGCCCTCGCGTCGCGCAGCGGCGGGTAGAAGAACGAGCTGATCAGCACGTGCGCGGGCCGGCGAGGCATGGCCGTGTTGACGACCAGCCGCGCGACCCAAGCGTCCCAGGCATAGCGGCTCGGGACTTCGTAGCGGGTGTGCGTGAGCACCTGCTGATGGTTGAAGCACATCAGCGGCAGGCCGATGCGCTTGGCCGCGCGGATCGAGTAGCTCTCGAAGTCGCTGATCAACAGATCGGGCGCGAACTGACGGAAGCGGTCGGCCAGGCGCGCGGCCACGTTCAACGTCTTGAGCGACTGCAACCCCATGCCGGCGAGGCTGGTCCACAGCCGGATCTGGTTGTTGTGCATCAGGTGGCGCAGCACCGGGACGTCGACGACCTCGCGGCCCTGGTCGGCCAGCAACGCCCCCGCCTCTCCGCCCGCGCAGAACAGCAGCTCGTGGCCGCGGGCCTCGAGCGCCTCGGCCATGGCCGTGACCCGCGAGCTGTGCCCGCGGCCTTGCGAAGTCAGGGCGTAGATGATGCGCGCCATCGGAGCGAAAGGGGGCGCACCGTACCACGCGAGCGCGCAGGCTCTAAGGGCCCGCTCAGCTCAGGCTTGCGCTCGCATTGGGCCGCCGAGCAGCTCGCGCGAGAGCGGGAGGATCAGCTCGGCGAAGACCTTGCGCTGGATAGCGGCGCGCTCGTCGGCCGGCAGCCGGCCGTGCTCGCGCAGGCGTCGTTCGAGCGCTCCGGGCGAGCCGCCGACCTTGGCGCGACTGAGCGGCGTGCCGATGCTGACGAGCTGCCGCCGCAGCGCAGGCGCGACCGTGGGGCCGTGGCTGTCGAGCAACCATCGCAGCGTCTTCCAGGCCAGCGCGGCGTGCTCGCGCTCGTCGGCGGCGATGCGCTCGAGCGTGGCGCGAACCTGTGGGTCGCTGCACTCGGCCGCCGCGATCGCAGCCTCGGCCGCGGCCACGCTCTCGTTGATGCAGCCCTCTTCGAACACCGCCATCGCGATGGCCACGACGTCGCGCTCGACCGCACGCGTGCGCGGGAGCGGGAGCGGTCCGGGGCCGATCGAGTTGCCGGCGTAGCGTGACGCGAGCGCGAAGCAACGCTTCGCATGATCGAGCTCGTCGGCGATCGCCGTGCGGGCGGCGAGGATCAGCTCCGGCGGCGCGCCGAGCTGCATCAGCTCGCCGACGACCCGCGCGAACGAGGCCACCGAGGCGTGCTCGAACTGCCCGTCGCGGGCCCACGCGGCGGCGAGCAGCTCGCGAACATCGGGCGCCAGCGCGCCCGCAGGCGTGACCTCGCCCGACCAGGCCTTGGCGTCGCGCATCAGCTTGGCGGTCGCCGGCTCGCCGTCGATCACCCACGGGCGACCGCCGACGCACTCTTGAAAGTAGGCCCGCGTCGCGTTGCCGCCCTCGCCGGCCGCGACGAAGCCATCCCAGCCGCCGGTGATCGCGAGCGGGACCAGGCCGACGCCCGCGACTCGATCGAGCAGGCCGTTCTCGGTGATGTCGTAGACCGAGCCGTTGACGGTCACCACGAAGCCGCCGCCGATCGCCGCGACGTCGCCGTCGAGATCGAGGTCGATCACGCTCCACTCGCTGCCCCCGCCCGCGCGCCACAGCACCTGCGTGGTGGTGGCCACGGCCAGCGCGGACGTATAGCTGCTGGCGTCGTCGCCCGAGACTCGGCCGCCGCCGATCAGCGTGTCGGTGGTGCCGAGATCCTGGGCCAACCACGCGCCGGCCGGATTGTCGGTCGCCCACGCGCTGCCGCCCTCGCCGATCACGAACACCTGCTCGCCGCTGCTGAACACCGCCCGCAGTCCACCCCAGCCCTGGGCCGGCGGCGCGACGACCGTCCAGCTCTGTCCGCCGTTGGCCGAGAACAGCACCTGCTCGGCCGCGATTGCGACATGGAAGCCGCCGACCGAGAGGTTCGCGTAGGTCACCGCCCGCAGATCGTCGGTCGTGCCCGACGTGCGTGGGGTCCACGAGGCGCCGCGATCCTCCGAGATCAAGATGGTGCCGCCGTCGCCCACGACCACCGTGGGTCCGTTGCCGACCACGCCGCGCAAGGTCGCGTTGGTCGGGTTGCTGACCGACGCGCCCTCGTTGTCGTAATGCACGACCACGCCGCCGACACCGACCGCGATCAGCTCGTCGTAGTCACCGCCGCGCGCGACCGCGAGGATGTCGGCCTCGGTGCCGAGATCGATCATCTCGACGTCGCTCCACGGCTCCGGGCACTGACCGAAGAAGAACGGACAAGCGGTCAGCGATCCGAGCGCCGCTCCGGCGCACGCGACAGTCAGCAGACGAAGGGCGAGGGTCAGCGCGCGCGTGCTCATGGCGGAGGGCGATGGTCGATGCTCGCCGCCCGCGATGCAAGACGACCCGCGGCGAGCCGCTCAGGGCGTGCAGAACGGCTTGGGAGTCTCGCTCACCCAGTCGTTCTGGATCGTCGTCAGCCGACTGCCGTCGCCGATCGCGAGATCATCGACGACGTCCCACAGGTCACCGCGCGCGGGATCGCGACCGAGCTCCAGGTAGCGCCGCGGCGCGGATCCTTCCTCGAGCTCGATCGCGATCACGAGCCCCTCGCTACCGACCATGAAGTTGCCCCCGAGGCCGCGCAGGTCGCCGTCGAGATCGTGATCGATCGCCACCCAGTCGCTGGACTCGTGCCGCAGGATCGTGCCCGCGTCGCCGATCGCGAACAGCCCGGCCTCGACGTCGACGCCTGCATGGCCGATCGCCCACAAGTCGGCCTGCGTCGGCGACTCGATCTCGACCCAGCTCGCGCCAGCGTCGTCGCTGCGAAGCATCGCGCCGCCGAGCCCGACCGCCCACATGCTCTCGCCGTCGTCGGCGACGCCACGCAGCGCGAAGCTGCCGACCGGTGCGAGCGCCCAGCTGTCGCCGCCGTCGCTCGTGTAGAGGATGCGATCGTCGCCGACGATCACGCCGCGCTGCTGGCCGAGCGTGAGCGCGTGCAGATCCTCGCCGAGCATCAGATCGACGACCGCGAAGGTCAGCCCGCGCGCAGGTCCATGGTCGCGGGGATCACCGAGTCGTCGAGATCGATCACCAGCTCGCCCGGCCCCTCGCACGGCCCTCCGCAGGCCGGCAGGGCGACCAGCACGGTGAGCGCGACGCCGAGGTGCCAACGACGAACAGACATGGCCACTGGTTTTGTAGCAGTGATATGGTCGCGACGGTGACCCGCCGCTTCGATCTCGCCCTCGCGCCGCTGCTGTTGGTCTCGTTGGTGATGGCGACGAGCTGCGTGCGCGTCGAGGCTAGCACCGATCCGGAGCCGCTCGGCTACGGGCCCGGAGCGCACGCGTTCTTGGCGTCCGGCTACGATCCCGATCCGGTCTCGCGCCCGGCCCCGACGCCATGGACTCCGCCGGCGCGCGAGCTTGGGTTTCCTTCATTCGAGATCGAGCCGCCGCAGACGGCCGAGCCGGTGCCGTACAACGACGACCTCGTGCGGGTCTGCAACCACTTGGCCACGCTCTCGACCGCGCCCGGCGAGCCCGACGCCTGCCTCGCGCGCTACCGCATCGAGCGAGTGTTTCGATCGATCGCCAACTGGAAGACCCTGGCCGCCTGTCTGGAGGCGGCCGCCGATCAGCCCGCGGTCGAGGGCTGCATGCAGAAGACGCCGCGCACGTTCGGGCCGATCGGCGAGTACCCGCGCGAGTCGGAGGTGTGCATGCACATCTTCGCGGTCACGATCGTCGAGCAGCTCGGCCCCGAGCCGATGCTCGACGACGCGCGCCTGCTCGAATTCCAGCCGTTGTTGCAGGACTGCGTCAATTCGCTCGTCACCGAGGAGCGAGCCAATCGCAAGCCGGACGAGTACGTGCAGATGCTCGAGTGCATCGAGCGCGCGCGCACCACGGCCGCAGCCGAGGCTTGCGAGTAGCGTAGAATCTGCCGATGCGAACGCGGCTCGTCTGGGCGCTCACGCTGCTCCTCCTCCCCGGCTGCAAGCGGGGCACCCAAGCGCCCGAGGACGGCGGGTCCTCAGCGTCCGACTCGCGGCGGGTTGCGAAGCGAGCCATCACGCCGCTCGAGGTGTGCGAGCACCTCGCGAAGATGGCGGCCGACGAAGCCGGCCTGCGCAAGCCGGAGATCGACGCGCAGCTGATGCGCGAGTGCGAGTCGGAGCTGGCGCTCGAGGCCGGCATGCGCGGCACCGACAACTGGAACGCGTTCGGCGACTGCGTGCTGGGCTCGCGCAGCGAGGCCGAGCTGCAGCACTGCAACGCCTCGTATCCGCTGCCCGGTCCCGCCGGGCTGGTGGCGAGCGACGGCAGCCGCGAGCTCGAGGTCTGCGAGCACATGATCGAGGTCATGATGCTCGAGACCGCCGCGCAGAGCGGCGAGGTCCCGCAGATGACCGCCGACGGGCGCAGCAAGCTCGAGGAAGAGTGCGCGCGCTCGATGGTCGCCGAACAAAAGCCGCAGCGCAGCGACGCGGCCTATCAAGAGA
>DATLLB010000024.1:0-9985 GCA_035538075.1 Enhygromyxa sp. | reverse complement strand
TCGCCGCGCGGAAGCGTGTGGATCGGGCGCGCAGATTACCTCGCGTGCTTCCCTGCTTCGGGCGATTTCGAGGTCCAGCTCGAGGGCGGCGAGCCGACCATTCACCCGCAGTTCTTCGAGTTGGTCGCGCTCGCGCGAGAGCACGCTCGGTGTACGCGTGTGGTGGTCGTCAGCAACGGCGTGGTTCTCCCACGCGAGCCCGAGCCGCTGCTCGCCTGGCTCGCGCGGCTCGGCGCGCCGCTGACCTTCAAGCTCTCGATCAACCACCACCTGCTCGCCCGCGACCCCGATCTACTGCAGCTCGCCGCGGCGATCCGCGACGCGTTCGCACAGCTCGGAGGCGACCGCGAGCTGGTGCTCAACGTCCGCCTGCGCCCCGACGCGCCGGGCGGCGACGCGTGGGTGCAGGACGCCGTGCGCGAGGCCGGCCTGCTGCCGCTCGCCAACGTGTTCGCGCTGCAGGCTTACGGCTTCGCGAGCGAGCGCAGCTGGGACACGCCGTTCGTGGTCGGCACCAACTTCACGCTCGTCAACCCCGACGGGAGCACGCACGGGGCCGATCTCGTCGGGCGCTCCGAGGCCATGCGGGTGCTGCCGTGACCGAGTTCGTGCCCAAGTGGCGGCATCGCAAGAGCGCGGCGTTCGACCTCGCCGGCAACAGCACGGCCGGGCGCACGCTCGAGCTCGATCTCTGGGGCCGACCGGTCTCGGTCTACGCCAACGCCAACTTCTCGGTCTACAGCGCGCAGGTCTGCAACGCTCGCTGTCGCTTCTGTGTGGAGGAGCTGCGCCCGGCCTCGCGCGGGCGGGCGCTCGAGCAGCAGCGCACGATCGAGCGCGACGACGCGATCTATTTCGACGCGCTCGAGCGCTCGCTCGAGCTGCTGCGCCCGCTCGCGCCCACGATCTCGGTCACTGGTGGCGAGCCCAGCAAGGACCCTCGCCTGCCGCGGCTCCTCGCGCTGTGCAGCAAGTTCCCGTCCAAGCGCCGCTCGCTGACGACCAACGGCTCGGGCCTGCTCGATCAGCGTGACGGCGCGCGCCTCATCGATCACATCGTCGCCGGCAAGATCGAGCACCTCAACATCAGCCGCGCGCACCCGGATCACGAGCGCAACGCTCGGCTGATGGTATTCCGCGAGGGCCTGTCGCTCGAGCAACTGCGCGAGGTCGTGAGCACGGCGCAGGCCGGAGGTTGTCGCGTGCGGCTCTCGTGCGTGCTGGTCGAGCGGGCGATCGACTCGCTCGACGGCATCCGCTCGTACCTCGACTTCGCCGAGTCGCTCGGGGTCGACAACGTGATCTTCCGGCAGCTGATGCACGTCGACCGCGAGTCGGTGGTCGAGAACTTCGTGGTCGCGTTCTCGGATCGCCGCCGCACGAACCTGCTGCTGCTGCTCGAACAGCTCGGCGATCAGCCCGACTTCGCGTTCCACAAGCAGATCGTCGGCTACTACTATTACGTCGAGGTCTGGCGCTACCGCAGCATCGACGTGGTGTTCGAGGAGGCCGACCTCGCGCAGCTCGAGCGTACGAAGCAGAGCATGCCCGGCGTCGTGCACGAGCTGATCTTCCACCCCAACGCGCGGCTGGCCTCGACCTGGCAGCCGTGGGACGGCGTGCTGGGGCCGCCTTGATGCCATTGGTCGAAGCACCGCTGCCGTGGCTCGGCGACAACCTGCTGCTGCTCGACGAGCTGCGGGTCGAGCTCGCTCGGCTGGAGATCCGCGAGCCGGTGCTGCTGCGCGCGAGCGAGCTGAGCAAGCTCGATCGCGTGCTCACGCAGGGGACCGATCGCGCGGGCTATCCGGGCGACAAGCGCTGGTGCCTCGATCCGGCGATCGCCCACGAAGACGTGATCCTCGCGACCACGCCCAAGCAGAATCGCGACAACGAGAAGGATCCCGCGGTCTCGACCTCGCTGAAGAAATTTCCGCTGATCGAGGATCCGATGCTGCTGATCTACGCCGAGATCGCCTTCGAGCACCTCCGCGACAACCACTGGCGCTTTCGCGAGCCGAGCAACAAGCCCGCCGCGCTGCGGGCCGTGTTCCCGATCCGCAAGCTCGCGCTGCCGGACGGCTGGTTCTCCAGCGAGGAAGGGCTGTTCTATCGCCGCCTGGTCGATTGGTGGTCGCGGGAGCTCGGCGCACGAAAGCAGATCGTCGAAGTCGGCTGCTGGTTGGGACGCAGCACAGCTACATCGCGCGGCTGTGCCAAGCTCGCGGCGCGACGCTGACTTGCGTGGACACCTGGGCTGGCTCGAGCGATCGCTTCGACGCTGCCTATCGCGCGCTGCTGGCCAGCCGCGACATCGAAGCCGAGTTCCGAGCCCACGTCGCCGCGCTCGGCGTCTCGCCGCAGATCCGCCGCGAGCCCTCGCTCGCGGTCGCGCGAAGCTTCGCGCCAGGCTCGGTCGATCTCGTGTTCCTCGACGCCTCGCACGATCACGACGCGGTCGCGGCCGACATCGCCGCGTGGCGACCCGCCCTGCGCGAGCGAGGCTTGCTCGCCGGTCACGATCTCTCCGAGCACCACCCGGGCGTGGTCGCGGCCGTCGAAGCCGCGGCGCGCTCGTTCGACTGCGAGCTGGTGCGCGGCCCCGGGAGCGTGTGGTGCCTGCGACCATGAAGCACGTCACCGTGGTGACCGGAGCGTACGACTGCGGCAAGACCACGACGCTCGAGTGGCTCCGCGATCACCACGGCGTCCGCATCCACCAAGAGGCCCACCTGCGCGCGCTCGCGTGGCTCGGCGAGCGCACGGCCGGCCACCCGCCTGATCAGGGCTTCGCCCGCATCGACAATTCCGCCCACTTCTGCCCGATGTGCCGGCCGTGGGAATTTTGCGAGCTGGTGCTCGCCGAGCAGCGCGCGATCGAGATCGCCGCGCGAGACGGCGACGTGCTCGAGCGCGGCTACCTCGATCCGATCGAGATGCTGCTGCGCAACACCGACGCGGGTGCTCTCGACCCGCATCCAAGCTGGACACCCATCGCGCACTACCGCCGGGTGATCCTGTTCGAGCTGATGCCCGAGCTGCAGCGTCCGCGTTGGGGCAAGCCGGCCGCGCAGCGGGCCGCGGAGGCGGGGGTGATCAACCAACGCCTCGCGCGGCTCTACCAGGCCGCGGGCTTCGAGGTGCTCACGATCCCGCCGGGCCCGGTCGAGCGCCGCGCAGCCCAGCTGCTCGCCGCGATCGAGCTTCGCTAGCCGAACTCCGCCAGCACCTCCGCGTGCGCGACCGCAGGCTCGTAGAACCGCTCGCGCGCGCTCTGATAGTCCGCGTCGGCGAAGAACCGCTCGCGGGCCGCACGATCGGGGAACGAGATCGTGAACACGCGATTGATGCGGCGATCGCCGAGCAGCACCGTCGCAACCTCGAAGTCGCACCCAAACGCGCCGCCAAAGCCGGCGAGGATCGGCGTCATCGCGGCGCGGTAGCGCGTGTAGGAGTCGTCGTCGGTGACCTCGACACCGACGAGCATCACGTGGCGGACAGGGTTGGCGTCCATGCGGCGTAGCGTTCGTCGAGTTCGACGGTGGCGCCACGGCCTGGCTCGGCGCGACCGCACACGGTCGGTGATTTTTCTCAGCCGCGGACGCGGCGTGAAGACAATTCCACCACGCCGCATTGCGCTCCGCTTGGGCAGACGTCGCTTCGCTGCCATCCTCCCGCCCGTGAGCCAGGCCAGCGAGCACGCGCGCGCCGAGGTCCGACGTCGTCGGACCTTCGCGATCATCAGCCACCCCGATGCGGGCAAGACCACCTTGACCGAGAAGCTGCTGCTGTTCGGCGGGGCCATTCAGATCGCCGGAGCCGTGCGCGCGCGCAAGGCTGCACGCCACGCCGTGTCCGACTGGATGAAGATGGAGCAGGAGCGCGGCATCTCGGTCACGACCTCGGTGATGAGCTTCGAGTACCCGCTGCCCGGCGTGCCCGAGGACGCGCCAGACATCGAGCGGCTGGCCAACGTCAACCTGCTCGACACGCCCGGTCACGCCGACTTCGGCGAGGACACCTACCGCGTGCTCACGGCCGTCGACTCGGCGCTGATGGTGATCGACGGGGCCAAGGGCGTCGAGGCGCGCACCGAGAAGCTGATCGAGATCTGCCGGATGCGCGACACCCCGGTGATCACCTTCGTCAACAAGCTCGACCGCGAAGGACTCGCGCCGCTCGAGCTGCTCGACGAGATCGAGGAGAAGCTCGGAATCCCGTGCGTGCCGTGGACCTGGCCGATCGGCATGGGCAAGCGCTTCAAGGGCGTCTACCACATCATCGAGAAGCAGCTGCACCTGTTCAAGCCGACCGACGAAGGCGACGTGGCCGAGGGCATCCCGGTCTCGGGCGTCGACGATCCGAAGGTCGACGAGCTGCTCGGCGATCAAGCCGACGACCTGCGCGAGGACATCGAGCTGCTCGCGGGCGCGGGCGTGGACTTCGATCAGGCCGCGTTCCTGGCCGGCAAGCAGACGCCCCTGTTGTTCGGCTCGGCGATGAACAACTTCGGCGTGCGCGAGCTGCTGCGAACGTTCGTGAGCCTGGCCCCGTCACCACAGCGGCGCGAGGCGATCGTCGGCCCGGCAGCCGTGACCGCGCCCAAGCCCGGCGATCCGGTCGAGACCCGCATGGTCGACGCGACCGAGCCCGAGTTCTCCGGCTTCGTGTTCAAGATCCAGGCGAACATGGATCCCAACCACCGCGATCGCATGGCGTTCCTGCGCATCTGCTCGGGCAAGTTCGAGCGCGGCATGAAGGCCCACCACGTCCGGCTCGGCCGCGACGTCGCGATGGGCAACGCGCTCGCGTTCCTGGCTCGCGCGCGCGAGCTCGTCGAAGAGGCGTGGCCCGGCGACATCATCGGCATCCCGAATCACGGCACCATCAAGATCGGCGACACCTTCAGCGGCGGCAGCAAGCTGCGCTACACCGGCATCCCCAGCTTCGCGCCCGAGCTGTTTCGCCGCGTGATCCTCAAGACCCCGCTCAAGGCCAAGGCGCTGGCCAAGGGTCTGCGCCAGCTGGCCGAAGAGGGCGCGATCCAGGTGTTCAAGCCGCTGCTCGGCTCGACCTGGGTGGTCGGCGCGGTCGGGCAGCTGCAGCTCGAGGTCATGAAGAGCCGCCTGCTCGACGAGTACTCGGTCGAGGCCGACTACGAGGGCGTCGACTTCACGACCACGCGCTGGGTCACCCCGATCACCGAGGGCGTCAACAAGCACGACGTCGACAAGATCATGAGCAACTTCAAGCGCAAGTGCGAGGAGAACCTCTACCTCGACGCGCATGACGACCTGGTCTATCTCGCGCCGAACAAGTGGAACTTGGCGAAGACCGCGGAGCGCTTCCCGGAGCTGCGCTTCGAAGCCACGCGCGAGCACAGTTAGTTTGACCCCCGCAGCCGGCCGTACACTTAGCCATGCACGTCCGCTTCGCGTCCGCCTCGCTCGCACTGCGTGCGAGCAAGGATGGGGCCCGCACGTAGTGCTCGACCGCACGTTGTGACCCCTGAAGGTGTCTTTTCCTGCTCCCGTGGGTTCGCCATCGCGCGACGGGAAACGTCTAGTAGGCCGACCCCCCGCAGCCGAATGCGATTGTGGTCGTGGGGATGCGCGAGGTAGCATCGGCGCATGTTGGAGCGGCCTTGGTTGCGAATTTGCGCGTGCTTGGTGCTTGCGGTCGCGTGCAGCGACGAGCCTGATTCGTCGGATGGCGACGGGCCGGCGCAGTGCGTGGGCGGGCAGTACTGTCCAGCCGGGCTCGAGTGCATCGATGGGTTCTGTCTCGAAGGCTCGGCGGACGATCTGACCGACGAGACCGGGGACGGCGATGGGGATCCTTCCACCGGGGATGGCGACGGCGATCCTTCCACTGGGGATGGCGATGGCGACGGCGATCCAACCACCGGTGACGGCGACGGCGACGGTGACCCAACCGGCGATGGCGACGGCGACGGCGACGGTGATCCAACCACGGGCGACGGTGATGGCGACGGCGACGGTGACCCCGGACCCACCTGTGGGAACGGGATCGTCGACCTCGGCGAGCAGTGCGACGGCGACAACCTCAACGGGTTCAGCTGCCAGGACATCGGCTACAGCGGAGGCATGCTCGGCTGTGACCCCGTGATGTGCTGGTACACGACCGACGGCTGCATCCCTTTTTAGCGTCAGCCCGCTCGCCTGCGGCGGAAGTCGGCGACCACATCGGCACAGGCCTTCTCGACGGCGGCCGGCATCCACCGACCCATCCGCCAGGCCACGCGCGCGCGGCTCGGGATCACGATCACCGCAGCGTTGCGCTCCAGCCCGCGCAGCGCCTCTTGGGTGAAGCGCTCCAGCGAATACGGCGGCCCGGCGAGCTTGGTCAGCAGCGCGCGGGCGTCGGGCGTCCACTTCGGCTGCGGGAGATCGACAGGGTTCGACGAGTCGAGGATCGGGGTCTCGATCGCCGCGGGACACAGCGCGTTGACCCGCACGCCCAGGCCCGAAGCCTCGGCGCGCAGGCTCAGGCTCAGGCCGACGACCGCGTGCTTGGTCATCGCGTAGGGCGTGAAGAATGGCGCGGGCCCGAGCCCGGCGAGCGAGGCCGTGTTGACGATCTGCCCGAAGCCTTGCGCGACCATGCGCGGGTACGCGGCCATGACCCCGTGCACGACCCCGCGGACGTTGATGTCGAGGATCCGATCGAAGTGCGCGACGTCGAGCTCGTGGGTCTCGCCGGCGATGCCGATGCCGGCGTTGTTGAAGATCACGTCGAGGCGCCCGCCCGCCTCGGCGGCCTCGTCGACCGCGGCCGCGACCGCAGCCGCATCACGGACATCGAGCGCGAGCTTGCGAGCGTGGCCGCCACACGCCTGAGCGGTCTGCGAGGCCGCGTCGCCGTTGATGTCGGTGACCGTGAGCTTGGCCCCGCGCTGCGCGAGCGCGACTGCCAGCGCGCGACCGATGCCCGAGCCCGCGCCAGTGATGAACACGACCTTGTCTTGCCAGTGCGTCATTGCGTGGTCGCATTCTCGCATATGCTCGGCGCATGGACTCGCCACGCTTCAAGTTCGGATTCCCGGCGACGCTGATCGTCACGACCTTTCTGAGCGCGACTGCGTGCAAGGAGGACGACCCCTCGAGCGAAGGCGATGACAGCTCGGAATCGACCTCGCAGTACTGCGCGGACATCGAGGACATGGCGACCTGCGACTCCGAGCCCGGCTGCGGCTGGGATGCGCAGAGCGACGACTGCATCAACACGTGCTTCATGATCGCCGACGAGGTCGAGTGCCGATCGATCGAGCGCTGCGAGTGGAACCCGCTCGGCGGCAGCGAGACCGGGGACGGCGGCGCGGGTGCTTGCGAGGAACCGTTCACATGATGACGAGCAGGCGGTCCGGTCGGGACCGCACGATCGCGCGACGTGATAGCCTCGGAGCATGGACTTCACCCGCTTCAAGTTCGCCCTGCCGGCGACGCTCGCGGTCTCGACCTTCGTGAGCGCGAGCGCTTGCAGGGACGAGCACAACCACTGCGTCGACATCGAGAAGAAGAAGCGGTGCGAGGCGCAGTCCCACTGCGAGTGGGACTCTGAAGACGGGATGTGCGAGAGCATCTGCGGCACGCTCGCGAACCAGGACGACTGCGAGGCGATCGACGGCTGCTTCTGGGAGGAGTACGGCGCCAGCGAGTCCGGCGAAGACGAGACCGGTGGGCCGAGCGGCAGCTGTCACGAGCCATTCACGTGATAGCGCCCAGGCGGTCCGGTCGGGACCGCGAGCTTGCCCGAGAGACTGGCCGACGGATCAACGCTTGATCCAAAGTCGCGCGCCAACACGGCACGGCTGCGTCGACGTGGCTCGGCACGATTGACCCAACCCGCGTCGACATCGAGGCGCAACAGCGTTGCGGCACACGGGCGCGGATGGAACGCGACTTGCGTTGTCAGGTCGCGGGGTCCGCCTGATGCCACACCCACGCCTCACTCGATTTGCGCGACCGCTCGACGGCAGCGCACGACAGTTCGATCCGATCCTCGAGCGGATCGGCGACGCGAGGACCGTGCTGATCGGCGAGGCCACGCACGGCACCCACGAATTCTATGAAGCGCGCGCAGCCCTGACCCGGCAGCTGATCGCCGACTGGGGCTTCGCGGCCGTGGTCGTGGAGGCCGACTGGCCCGACGCCTATCGCGTCAACCGCTTCGTCCGGGCCGAGGGTGCCGACACGTTCGCCGCCGAGGCGCTCGGCGACTTCGAGCGATTCCCGACCTGGATGTGGCGCAACCGCCCGGTCGAGCAGTTCGTCACCTGGCTGCGGCGCCGCAACGAGAACCATCGCGTCGAAGATCGGGCCGGCTTCTACGGCATGGATCTCTACAGCCTGTATCGCTCGATCGATCACGTGCTCGCGTTCCTCGACGAGGTCGACCCGCCCGCGGCCCAGCGCGCGCGCGAGCGCTACGCCTGCTTCGGTCAGTTCGACGGTCGCATTGACGACTACGCCCGCGCCGCCGGGCTCGGCCTGCACCCCGGCTGCGAGCGCGTGGCGATCGCCCAGCTGCTCGAGATGCGTCGCTGCGCCGAGCTGCACCTGCGCAACGACGGGCTCGCGGCCATCGACGCGCAGTTCTTCGCCGAGCGCAACGCCAAGGTGATCCGCGACGCCGAGCGCTACTACTGGTCGATGTTCGGCGGCCGCGTGCACGGCTGGAACCTGCGAGACCGGCACATGATGGACACCTGCGAGGCGCTGCGCGAGCACCTCGCAGACCACGGCGCCGGCGACAAGCTGGTGATCTGGGCCCACAACTCGCACGTCGGAGACGCGCGCGCGACCGAGCTGCGGCACGTCGATCAGCTCAACCTCGGGCAGCTGATGCGCGAGCGTCATGGCGAGGACGACGTCGTGATCATCGGCTTCTCGACCCACACCGGGACCGTGATGGCGGCGTCCGACTGGGACGGGCCGCCCGACGTCGTCGACGTTCGGCCCTCGCTGCGCGGCAGCTGGGAGCGAGCGCTGCACGAGGTCGGGCTGCAGCGCTTCTACGTGATCAGCCGCGAAGCCGAGGAGGTGCTCGACGACGAGCGGCTCACTCGCGCGATCGGGGTCATCTATCGGCCGCAGACCGAGCGTGCGAGCCACTACTTCGGCAGCCGGCTCGGCCGCCAGTACGACGTGATCATCCACTACGACGAGACCCGCGCCGTGCAGCCGCTCGATCGGCCGATGGTCCGTCACGCGGCGCACGAGCCCGCCGAGACCTATCCCTTCGGCGTGTGAGCATGTTCGGCAGCCCGGTATTCGAGGATCGTCGTCAGGCCGGGCAAGCGCTGGCCGACGCACTCGCCGAGCTCGAGCTGCACGATCCCGTGGTCCTGGCGCTGCCGCGTGGCGGCGTGCCGGTCGGCTACGAGATCGCCGAGCGGCTCGCCGCGCCGCTCGACGTGCTGATCGTTCGCAAGCTCGGCGTCCCCGGCCACGAGGAGCTGGCGATGGGTGCGATCGCCAGCGGTGGCGCGCGCGTGCTCAACTCCGACGTGATCGCCTCGCTGGGCATCTCCGACGCGATGATCGAGCGCGTGGCCGAACGCGAGCAGCACGAGCTCGATCGACGCGAGCGGTTGTTTCGCGGCGGGCTCGCGCCGATCGAGGTCGCGCAGCGCAGCGTGATCTTGGTCGATGACGGGCTCGCGACCGGCGCCACGATGCGTGCCGCCGCGATCAGCCTGCGCGCGCGAGCGCCTCGCGAGATCATCGCCGCGGTCCCGGTCGGCGCCTCGAGCAGCTGCGCGCTGCTGCTGCGCTTGGTCGACCGGCTGCTGTGCCTGGCGCAGCCCGAGCCGTTCTACGGCGTGGGGCTCTGGTACCGCGAGTTCACGCAGACCAGCGACGAAGAGGTCCGCCGCTTGCTGGAAGCCAATCGCCGAGGAGTCGCCGATGCCAACCAGCAATCCAAAAATTGACGAAGCGCACCGCGAGGTCGCGATCATCAC
>DATLLB010000023.1:0-2350 GCA_035538075.1 Enhygromyxa sp. | reverse complement strand
GCGTGCACGTGAAAATCGCAGGCGATCCAGCCGCCGGTGTCGACCTGGCGATCGAGCACCACGCGCAGGGACGCGCCTTCCTCCTCGCCCACGTCGACCTCGTGCTCCGACATCGAGAACTCGTCGCCGCGCGAGACGCTGACCGTGTAGCGCCCCTCCGGGAGCTCGATGAAGTCGTCGCCGGTCGCCGAGTAGATCACGTTGCCCGAGCCGACCGTGGCCTGCAGCGGCCCGAAGTCGGGATCCTTGACCGAGCCGACGCCGCGGATGATCAAGCGTGCCGGCGAGGGCGAGCCGTCTTCGTTCACGATCGAATAGCGCAGCATGCCGGGGCGCGGCGGCAGCAGATTCGACTCGAAGGCAGCGCCGGCCTGCACGCTGATTTCCTCCTGATCTTCGCCGCCGGGCGAGCGCATCGAGAGCCGGTAGTCGCCTTCGGGCAGCGGCAGCTGAAAGTGGCCCTGCGCGTCCGAATGCACCACCAGCGCCGGCTTGCCGTCGGGGTAGCGCGCCTCGATCGTAGCCCAGGTCGGCGCCGGCTCGAGCTTGCCCTTGACCCATCCGACGTTCTTGCCCATGCGGCGAAACGCGTGCTCCGCGGCGCGATCGATGCCTCCGGGTAGCGCCAGGAGCTCGCGTTCGACCTCGACGCTCGCGTCGGGAGTCAACTCGTGCGGGACCGAGAGCGTGACCTGCCCGAGAGGTCCGATGCGATCGAACAGGAAGCTTGCCTCGAACGTGGTCTTGCCGAACGACAGGAGGTAGGTGAGCGTGCGCCCTTCGCGCGCGACCCAGGGCACGTCCGCGCGGCTCGAGTAGCGGACGAAGCCGGCGCGCGGTGCGAACGACGGCCCACCGGGCCAGAGCGCGCGATCGCCGATCTGCACGCTGCGGATCAGATCGTTGCTGACGTTGAGCACGCTGGTCTTGATCGCGATGGCGCTGCTGCCGGGCCGCACGCTGTAGTCGGTCTCGAGCTCGAGACGACCGTCGTTGGAGAGCTGCCGCACGCGCACGACGGGGCTCGTGTCCTCCTCGATCACCGTGATCTCGCCCACCTGCAGCGACACGTTCTTGCCGCCGACGCTGAGCACGGTGCGGAGCTCGCGCAGCTCGTCGTCGCCGAGCTTCGAGGTCGTCACGTCCAGCAAGGCGCCCAGGTGCGCCCGGCGCTCGGGGTTGCTGCCGTCGGCGCCGAAGGCGAGCTTGAGGCGGTCGGTCTCGACCAGCCAGTCGCGAGCCTCGGCCGTGACCGTCTTGCGCACCGGCCGCGTCCCGGGCGGCAGCTCCGAGACGCGCACTCCGCCTTCCTCGATCGGCAACTTGACCGGGGTCAGCCCCGTCGGCTTGCCGGAGCTCGAGACGAGCGCCCAGGTGCTAACCCCGACCAGGGCGAGCACGGCTACTGGGAGAAGCACCCGGTGCTTGGCCATCCTCGAGGGCAGCCTATTCCGGCGGCGGAACTCTGGCCAAAGGCGCGGGCAATACAGCGGAAAAGTGCTAGCCTCCGCCGCCCTTGACTCCCCTCGCTGCCTCGATCTCGCGCCGGCGCACCTTCGCCATCATCTCGCACCCGGACGCCGGCAAGACCACCCTGACCGAAAAGCTGCTGCTCTTCGGCGGAGCGATCCAGCTGGCCGGCGCGGTCAAGGCGCGCGGCGAGCAGCGCAGGGCGCGCTCCGACTGGATGAAGGTCGAGCGCGAGCGCGGCATCTCGGTGACGGCCTCGGCCATGACCTTCGAGTACGAGGGCTGCACGCTCAACCTGCTCGATACCCCCGGCCACCAGGATTTCAGCGAGGACACCTACCGCACGCTGACCGCGGTGGACTCGGCCGTCATGGTGCTGGACGCCGCCAGGGGCATCGAGGCGCAGACGCGCAAGCTGTTCGAGGTCTGCCGCCTGCGCAACGTGCCGATCATCACGTTCATCAACAAGATGGACCGCGAGGGCCGCGAGCACTTCGAGCTGCTCGACGAGATCGAGCGCGATCTGGCGCTGTCCGTCACGCCCGCGAGCTGGCCAATCGGCATGGGCCGCGGCTTTCTCGGTTGCTACGACCTCCTGCGCGACCGCCTCGTGCTGCTGGAGCGCTCGCGCGAGCGCCTGGGCGACGAGAGCGAGCCGTGCACGGGCCTGAGCGATCCCAAGCTCGATCAGCTGTTGCCCGAGGACGCGGTCAAGAAGCTGCGCGACGAGGTCGAGATGGCGCGCGGCCTGTGCAAGCCGCTCGATGCGACCCACTACCGCGAGGGCCACCTGACGCCGGTGTTCTTCGGCTCGGCGGTCAACAACTTCGGCGTCCGCGAGCTGCTGCAGGGCGTCGCCGAGCTGGCGCCGCCCTGCAGC
>DATLLB010000022.1:0-4669 GCA_035538075.1 Enhygromyxa sp. | reverse complement strand
CAGGTGACCGAGTACGGAATCGGCGAGACCGCCGCGATCGCCAGGAACCACCGACCGCCACGAATCAGTTGAGCTCGAATCTGCTCGCCGCCGCGCCGCTCGATGAACTCCTGCAGCCTCTTGCTGCGCGCCAGCAGATAGCGCCCGATCGCCCAGCCCGTGCTGCCGCCCGCAAGGCTGCCGAGGCTGCCCCAGAACACGACCTCCATGAAGTTCATGCCGCCGAACAGGCCGATGGCCGTGAACGCGTCATTGGGGATCGGGACCGTGAACGCGTCGGGGAAGAAGAACCCGATTGCGATGCCCGGCCCGCCGAAATTGCCCACGAACCAGCGGCCCAGCTCGATCGCAGGCTCGTGAAAGAGCCAGCCGAGCGCCGCCGCGAGCACCGTGAACCCCATCACTCCGAGCATCGCGCCAACCAACACGCGGCGCAGATCGAGAGGCGCCTCCACTTGGGGCGCAGCGCGGTCGTCCATTGCCGCTCCGATTAGCCGCGGTGTGGAGGCGGGTCAATGGCGAGTCGGCGCTTGCTCGCGCGAGCACCCGCCAGCATGCTGCGTTCATGACCAACAGGCGCGACGATCGCGGAGGGCCGGGGCCGCTCGCTCCCGCAGCGCGTGGAGAGACCGTGCGCGACAGCCTCCAGCGAGCGCTCCGCGACGGTCCCGCCACGCTCCAGGAGCTTTCGGGTACGGTATCCGTAGCCGAAAAGCAACTGCTCGATCACCTCGAGCACCTCGCTCGGTCGCTCGAGCGGCAGGGTCAGCGGCTGATCGTCGAGCCCTCGCGCTGCCTCGCCTGTGGGTTCGTGTTCGATTCGCGAAAGCGACTGGCAAAGCCCGGCCGCTGCCCCGAATGCAAGAGCACCCGCATTTCCCAGCCGCGTTTTTCCATTCAATAGAATGCGTACACCTCAATGCGGGGCATTCTTGGTCAGCGGCTCGGCGCATCCAACCCGAACCTGAAATAGCCCGCACGCGCCCGTATTCGCGCGTTCGAGTGACGAATATTGTCGCTTCTCAAGCCCGGATTGAGCCTCTACGATCGCGGCATGGCTGGTAGGGTCCTCGGCAAGCACTTCATCGATGTGATCGGTCAGCTGTTGGCCCACAGCGAGGCAGACGCGGCCTCGACCGCGCGCGAGCAAGCGGCGATCGACGCCATCGATCCGGAGTCCGAGCGCCCCTGGGAAGAGTTCACGGCCACGCTCGCGCGCACGGCCGCGTCGGTCCAGCCGCACACGTTGGTCGAGATTGGTCGGCGGATCGTCGCCGCGGCCAAGCCCGAGTTCGAGGCCTGGGGCTTCGACAGCGCCGAGAAGGTGCTGGCCGACTGGGACGCCCCGTTCGGCGCGAGCATCATCGACGCGCCCGAGGAGCAGTCGGTGGTCACGATCAAGTACGAGCTCGGCCACGCCTATCTGCGCGCGGGCACGGTGCTGCCGATCGCGTTGATCGAGGGCTACGTGCGCGGCGTGATCGCGATGTTCGGCGCCGAGCTGGTCGCGCTCGACTGCCATCGCGTGATCATGGACGGCCGGCCCTTTCACCTGTTCGAGGTGCGCTGGCGGTCGAGCCCGGTGCCCCGCATGATCGCGCGGCAAAAGACCGATCGCATGGTGCTCGGGATCCGGCCGCCGCAGAAAGTGGCGTGAGCCCGGCGAGAGCCGGGGACGCCATCACAGGATGTGGCGGGAGAGGTCCTGATCGGCCAGGAGGTCGCCGATTCGCTCGCGCACGTACGCAGCCGTGATCGTGACCGTCTGCGCGCCGATCTCGGTCGCCTCGAAGCTCAGCTCGTCGAGCACCCGCTCGAGCACGGTGTGCAGTCGCCGAGCGCCGATGTTCTCGAGCTGCTGATTGGCGAGCGTGGCCACGCGCGCGAGCTCGGCGATCGCGTCCTCGCGAAACTCGACGGTGATCCCCTCGGTCGCGAGCAGAGCCGCGTACTGCTTGAGCAGCGAGTTGTCGGTGTCCCGCAGGATGCGGACGAACTCGGCCTCGCCGAGGCTCTCGAGCTCGACGCGGATCGGGAACCGACCCTGCAGCTCCGGGATCAGGTCGCTGACCTTGGCCATGTGGAAGGCCCCGGCGGCGATGAACAGGACGTGATCGCTGCGCACCGGGCCGTACTTGGTCGAGACGGTCGAGCCCTCGACCAGCGGCAACAGGTCGCGCTGCACACCCTCGCGCGAGACGTCGGCCCCGCGGGCGTTCTCGCGGCTGCAGATCTTGTCGATCTCGTCGAGGAACACCACGCCGAGCTGCTCCGCGCGACGCACCGCCTCGGACCGCACCTCCTCGCGATCAACCAGCGCGCGCGCCTCCTGACCGGCGAGCAGATCGCGGGCCTCGGCGACCGTGGTCTTGCGCTTCTTCTTCTTGCGGCCGAGCGCGCCGAGCAGGTCCTCGAGCTGCGAGCCGAGCTGCTCGCCCATGCCACCGCCGCCGGGCGCCATGCCGGGTGGCATGCCGGGGAGCATCGCAAACCCGCCGCCCTCTTCCTCGATCTCGATCTCGATCTCGCGATCGTCGAGCTTGCCCTCGGCCAGCAGCTTGGCCAGCTTCTCGCGGCTGGCTTGATTGGCCGGCGCCGCGGGCTGCTTGGGCGGATCACCGGGCCGGGCCGCGTAGCCGTGCGTCGGCGTGCTGGTGACGGGCGGCAGCAGGAGATCGAGGATCTTCACGTCGGCCCGCGCCCGCGCGGCCTCCCAGACCTCCGCCTCCTTCTCCTCGCGGACCAGCTTGGCCGACATCTCGACCAGGTCGCGGATCACCGAGTCGACGTCGCGGCCGACGTAGCCGACCTCGGTGAACTTGCTGACCTCGACCTTGATGAACGGCGCGCCGCTGAGCTTGGCCACGCGCCGGGCAATCTCGGTCTTCCCGACCCCCGTCGGCCCGACCATGATGATGTTCTTCGGCGAGATTTCCTCGCGCAGATCACCCTCGACCTGCTGCCGACGCCAGCGATTGCGCAGCGCGATCGCAACCGCTCGCTTGGCGCGGTGCTGGCCGATCACGTAGCGATCGAGCTCCTCGACGACACGGCGGGGCGTGAGATTTTGCGTCGTCATTGGGCTTCGCTCCCAAGCTCGAGGATGGTGACGTTGCTGTTGGTGAACACGCAGATCTCTCCGGCGATCGTGAGCGAGGCTTCGACCAGCGCGCGTGCGTCGAGCTCGGTGTGTCGCAGCAGCGCCCGCGCGGCCGAGAGCGCATAGTTGCCGCCCGAGCCGATCGCGATCACGCCGTCCTCGGCCTCGATCACGTCACCGGTACCCGAGAGCAGCAGCGAGCGATCCTTGTCGGCCACGACCAGCAGCGCCTCGAGCCGGCGATAGCGACGATCGAGCCGCCAGTCCTTGGCCAGCTCCACGCACGCGCGCGTGAAGTTGCCGCCGACCGACTCGAGCTTGGCCTCGAGCAGATCGCAGAGCGTGAGCCCATCGGCGGCCGAGCCGGCGAAGCCGGCCAGGATCTTGCCGCGCGCGAGCATGCGGACCTTGCTGGCGCTGGCTTTCACGATGGTGTTGCCCATCGAGACCTGGCCGTCGGCTCCGAGCGCGACCTTGCCGTTGCGGCGCACGCACAAGACCGTCGTCGAGCGGATCGGCGCCTTGGGCTCGAGGCCCGAATGCGAGGAGTCTGGCATCGCGGCAGTATATGCCGCGGGCTGGGGTGCACTGACTAGACGGGCGCGGCTCGCTTGCGTATCACGCCTGCGCATGCCCGAAGCGCCCGCGCAGCCCCGCATCGCAGTGCTCGCCTCGGGCGGTGGCAGCAACCTGCAGGCGCTGATCGACGCGCACGAGCGCGGTGATCTGCCGGCGCCGGTCGTGCTCGTGATCTCCGACCGAGCCAACGCCGGCGCGCTCGAGCGAGCGACGCGACATGGGATCCCGGCCATGCATGTTGGTCGCAAGCAACATGCCGATCCCGAGGGCCGCATGCTCGAGGTGCTGCGCGAGCATCGAGTCGACGTGATCGTGCTCGCTGGTTGGCTGGCGCTGGTCGGGCCGCGGCTGCTCGCGGCGTTCCCCGACCGCGTGATCAACATCCACCCCGGTCCGCTGCCGCGCTTCGGGGGCAAGGGCATGTACGGACGTCACGTGCACGAGGCCGTGCTCGCGGCCGGGGTCGCGAGCACGGGGCCCACGGTGCACCTCGTGAACGAGCGCTACGACGAGGGGCCGATGCTCGCCCACGTCGAGGTGCCGGTCGAAGCTGGAGACACGGCCGATCGCCTCGCCGAACGGGTTTTGCGCGCAGAGCACGATCTGCTGTGGAGGGTCATCCGGGACCGCTTTTGTGTCCAAGCGGACACGTGACGCTTTCGCCAAGACCTACGCCCGCGCGACGATCTGTGCGAGGATGCGGGCCATGGCTTCGCATCGTGTCTTCGCCACGTCCACTGCGGTCGCGCTGTTGATCTCGCTCGCCGGCTGCGGCCGCACCGACGCGCTGTTGTTGTTCGACAGCGCCGGGACCGGTGCCGACGAGTGGAGCTACGAGGACACGGCCGAGAGCACCAGCGATGACGAGGATCCGAGCGCGGACACGGTCGCGGACACCTTCGACAGCAGCGACGACTGGCAAACCGGCGAATGGGGTGAGGACGCGGTCGACACGTGGGGTGAGGACGAGAGCACCGAGTTCACCGACGA
>DATLLB010000021.1:0-15041 GCA_035538075.1 Enhygromyxa sp. | reverse complement strand
GCGTTGCCCGACCGCTATCGCCACGCGCTGCACCGGCTGTGAGCTGATCGCAGACATGCGCCCACGCAGGCCGTCGCGCTCGACGGCCTGCGTGAACTTTTCAGCCGCAGACGCGGCGTGCTGATTTGACACGAGGGAGAGAAGGTAAGGCCGCCCATACGACAATCATTGGGGGCACACCGCTTGCACCCCAAACCCAGCCCATGAAGTATACCTCGAGCCGCTCGGAGGTTGCAGCTGACGTTGTCTATCCCACAGCGGTGCGAGCGGCCAAGACCGAGCCCATCGCGCTCGAGATCGCCGACGCAGGTCCAGCGCATGACGACCTCGCTCGACTCGCCCGCGGCGAAGGCGAGCCGCTGGTGCTCGCCGAGCGCTATCGACTGGTGCGCCGGCTCGGCAGCGGAGGCATGGGTGCGGTGTTCCTGGCCGAGCAGCTCGATCGCGCGAATCGATGCGTGGCCTTGAAGATCCTCGACGCCAGCGCCCGCGACTGGTGCCGTGCGATCGATCGATTCTTGTGGGAGGCCCGGCTGGCCACCCGCATTCGTCACCCGAACGTGGTCGAGGCGCACGACTACGGCTCGACCCCCAACGGGATCGTGTTCATGGTCATGGAGCTGCTCGAGGGCCGCGACCTGCGGGCCATCGTGCGCGAGAACGGCGGGCTGAGCTGGCGATGGACTCGCTATGTGATGCGACAGGTCTGCGCAGGGCTCAATGCCCTGCATCGAATCGGCGTGGTCCACCGCGATCTCAAGGCCAGCAACTGCTTCTACATTCGACGCTCGGGCGCAATCAAGATCATCGATCTCGGGATCGCTACATTCGAAGATCCGATGGTCACGGCGCCCGGCGAAGAGGAGCGCTCGGTCGTGGGCACGCCCGAGTACATGGCCCCCGAGCAGATCCGCGGCGCGCCGGTCGATCGGCGCGCGGACGTCTACGCGGCCGGCGTGCTGCTGTTCGAGCTCCTGACCGGGCGCGTGCCGTTCTGCGGGCGCACGACCGAAGCGGTGTTCGAGCAGCAGCTGTGTCAGCCCCCGCCCGCGCTGGGCGAGCTCGCGCCGTGGGTGGCCGCACCCGAGCATGTCGACGCCGTCCTGCGCAAGGCCCTGGCGAAGCGACCGAGCGAGCGCTACAGCAACGCGCTCGATCTCGCCGATGCGCTCGAGCAGCTCGGCGAGCCGAGCGTGCGCCGTCGCGTGGTCGCGAACACCGACGGGTGGGCATCCTCGAGCTTCGAGGACGCGCCCACCCGCCGTCGATCGCCGCGCTGATATGCAGGAACGAGCCTGCGTATCAGCGCGCGAGAATTCGTGTGACCCGCTCGGCGCGGGCGTCGTCGGCCACCCACACGGCGATCATCACGTGGCCAGCTCGGGTCGACGCGTCCACGAGCTTGGCCTTGTACTCCGGAATGCGCAGCCCGAAGGCCGCACCGAAGATGGACCCGAGCGCACCGCCGAGCCCGACCCCCGCCAATGTGGCGACGGTGATCCCCAGCGCGGCCCAGTCGGGCCCGGCGACGTCAGCGAGCGCGATCAAGCCCCCGATGATGCCGCCGAGCACTGCCCCCAGCGCAGCGCCGAACGCCGCACCTTCGGCACCCTTGTGACCTGCGATCAGGCCAAACCGAGGCGTGTGTCCGTTGTTCTCCGCCATCAACAACGAGATGTCGTCTCGCTCGACGCCCGCGGCGTGGAGCTGCCCGAGCGCACGGCGCACGGGCTCCCCGTCGGCGAAGCTCGCAACAATCGGACGCGCGCTCATGGGCCTCAGAGGTCGATGCCGAAGATACACTGCGCGCCGACGTTGACGGTGCAGCCGAAGAAGTCGTCGCAGCTCTCGTTCGTGCAGGCGTCGAGCCGGTCGAGCGCAGCGGCCTGCTCATCGACCTGACAATCGGTCATGCGATCGATGCACTTCATCGTGCACTCTTTCTCGTCGCGCTCGTCATCGCAGGCCCGGGCGGCGCTGCAATAATCGGCGCAGCTCCCCTTGACCTCCAGCGTGGCGCCCGTGTCGTATTCCTCGGCGTCGTCCTCCTTGCAAGCGCCGAGCGCGACGCCGGCCATGGCGGCGAAGGCAAACAACAGCGGCTTGATACCTCGAAGACTCTTGCTTGTGTGAACCATGAAGTTCTCCGTGCTGCGCGATCGAGCAATGTCCGTGCCAGCGATTCCACGTTTCCGAGCGTTCGATCGGGTAATTGCACGCCACGCGCAAATCAACGCTCAATTTGCAGATCGGGCAGTCGCAAGTGCGAAGCCCATTCAGCGGCGGGGAAGCTGCGGCTCCAATAGATGCCCAGCGCGCCGACGGCCGCATCGCCGAAGAATCCCTCCAGCGACCAGCGCGGCAGGAATCCGTATTCGATCGCGATCTGCGTGGTATTTTGATCCTCGGGCGCGTTGTGGTGATATTCGGTCTCGACATAGACGTCGCTGCCGAAGCGCTTGCCGACCGTGAGGATTGCTTGATCGATGGTCTCACCAAAGCCGATCGCGACGCGATCGAGGCCGAGGCGTTGGTTGAGCTGACTCTGCAGCTGCGGGTTGCTGACCGCGGCCAGCAACGAGGCGGCTTGAGCTGCCACGTCGCCGTCGCCCTCGCCAATCTCGGTCGAGCCGGTGATCAGCAAGGTCAGGATCTGATACTCGGTCAACGCGGGATTCGACGCGAATTCCAGCGTTGGGCGGCTGACGCGGCCGGTGACCGTGACCGTGACCTCGGCCTCCGGCAGCGAGCTGACCGCCTCGACATCCAGATAGGGATCGAGGCTGCCATCGTCCGGCAGTGTCACGACTCCGCGCCGTAGATCGAAGCTGTTGCCGAACAGCCGCAGGGTCCCGCGACGAGCCTCGACTTGGCCGCCGACCTCGACGCGACCACCGTCGACGTCGAGCTCGAGCGCGCCGTCCCAGGCCATGTCGATCGACGTGCCGCTGATCAACAGGGGCTCGCGCAGCTCGAGCTGCAGCGTGAAGCGCTCCGGCTCGGCGGGCTCGGCAACCTCGGCCGGCGCCGCTGTGTCGACCGTGCCGCGAGAGCGAGTCACGACCACGACATCGTCACTGCTCGGGATCGCGTCCGGCGTCGCCTCGTTGGCGCCCGCGACCGTGACCTCGGAGTTGTGCAGCACGACGGCCATGCGGGTCTCGCCTGCACGGCGCAGCGCGTCGAGCTCCACGCCGGTATCGACGATCATCGCCGGGAGCCCGGGCCGGATCAGCGGAAACGCCTCGATCGCGAGCTCCAGCGCGGCGTCGAGATCACCCGCTTGGCCGATTTCGACGCGTCCGCTGCCCTCGATGCCACCGCGCCCGGCTGCGAGCGAGAGTCGGCGCAGCTCGGCGCTCCGCTCGTCCAGCGCGAGCTCGAGCTGAATGTCGGTCAGGCGCTGACGCATCGGAATTACCGTGATCGCGGCGTCCTCGAGCTCGACGGAGCCCTGCAGCCGCGGAGCGCCAAGCGGCCCACGGCCGCGCAGCTGGGCGTGCAGCGAGCCGCGAGGATCCACGACGGCGCCCGGCAACAGCCCCGCCAGCGCGCGCAGATCGAAGTCGGGCGCGAGCACGCGTGCGGTGAACGGGACGTCGTCCACACGCTGCTCGCCGCTGACCAACGCGGGCACCGAGGCGGCGAGCTCGAGCGATCCGGTCAAGCCCTGCCCTCGCGTCGGCGCGATCGTGAGATCGAGGCGCTGCGCGGCTTGGTCGAGCGCGAGGCCGAGGTCGAGCGCGAGCGCGAGTTGGTCGTCGATTGCGACGTCACCTACCAGCGCGCCGTCGATGCGAAACGCGTCGAGGCTGCCCGCACCCGAGACATCGAAGGCGAGGTCGGTCGCGCGCCCGCCCGCGAGCGGAGTGATCGGACCCACGCGACCGTGTTCGCGCCCGAGCAAGGCCGCGAGCAGCTCGTCGTCGATGCCGCGACCGCTGACGAACAGCTGGTGACGGCCACCCTGATCCCAGCGCGCGGTCGAGCCGGACAGCTGCGCCGTGAGCTCGAGGATGATCGGGAGCTCGGCCGCAGCGGCGAGGATCTGCGCGCCTTCGCGGAGCATGTCGACGTCGAGGCGCAGCCGCCCGGACTCGAAGCCCACCCGCAGCAGCAGGTTGCCGAGCGGATCGCCTGCGGTCGCCAGCTGCTCCACGCGCGCGCGCAGATCGGCCTGCGGATCGGCGAGGCTGCCGGTCAGCGCGAGCGAGCCGCTGAGCGAGCCGGCGATCGGCAGCGGCCCGACATGCTGCGCGAGCAGGGCCAGCGAGAGCGCGTCGGCGTGCAGCTCCGCCGCCAGCTCGCGCTCGGGATCGAGACGCAGCGGCTGCTCGGTGCTCGGCAGATGCAGTGGCGCACGCAGGCGCGCGTCGAGGCGGCGCGCGAGCGGGCCATGCATCCGCAGGTCGAGCTCCGCATCACCGGGGACGTAGCTGGCGAGCAGCCGCACGCGCCCCAGTGGCTGCTCGCGATGACGAAGATCGCCGGCCCGCAGCGCCGCGGCCAGGCGCGGGTTGGCGAGGCTGCCCGACCCCCGCAGCGAGAGCGAGACCAAGCCTTCGAGCTGCGCGCGGTCGAGCAGCTCGGCGAGCATCGGGAGCTTGGGGCCGAGCGTGGCGCGGAGTTGATCGAGCTCGAGCGCGCGCACGTCGAGCGAGACGAGGTGGCCCTCTCGATCGGAGCTCCAGTCGAGCTGACCGCGGCGCAGATCGAGGACCAGCGGGACGCGGGCGCGCAGGTCGAGCTGCGCGAACCCAGGCTTGGCCGTGAGCTCGAGGCCCACGCCCGAGTCGTCGAGCGAGCCGCGGGCGAGCAGCGAGCCGAGCTTGGTTCGGTCGATCACGAGCCGACGCGCGAGCACCCGCGCGTCCACTCGCGGCTGCGCGGTCGTGCCTGCGAGCGAGAGCTCGAGATCGACGAGGCCTTCGGGGATCAGCTTGGGATCGCCAGGAGGCGCCGCGGCATCGGGCGAGCGTTGCCGCCACCAGCTCGGCGTGTCCGGCATCAGGCCGCCGAGCTCGAGCAACTCGAAGCGCTCCACGACCACGCGCGCGGCGAGCTCGCGATTGGCGACCAAACGCAGACCGCCGGACAAGCGCAGCGGCAACGCAGCGGCGAGTGTGAAGCGAGCGGCCATCGGCCCACGCGCGCGCGCCCACACGCGCAGACCGTGCTCGGCATGCTCGCCCAGCTCGGCGCTCAACAGCTCGCGCAGCTGCGGATCGTCCGGCGGCGGCCAACCGAACGCGGCGACGAGCTCGATGTCGCCGGGGCGCAGCATCGCGACGCGCAGATCGTCGGCGCGCATGCGGGCCCACACGCTGGGCTCGGCCAGCGACCCGATGAGCGAGGCGTGCAGCGAGAGCTCGCCGGCCACCGAGGGCCCCGGGATCAGCGGATCGAGGCGCGCGAGCGCGACGCTCTCGATGGCGACCTGCAGATCGCTCCTACCACCGTCGGCGAGCGCGAGCTGGCCGTCGACGTCGATCGTGCCACCGGCCGCGGCGAGCGAGAGCGCGTCGATCTCGATCGCGGTGTCGCTGATGCGCAGCCGCGTGGGGTGAAGCAGCTCGACGCGGGTCCGGGTCTCACGGCGATCGCTGTCGAGCAGCAGCCGATCGAGCGCGACGTCGATCGGCTCACCGATCGACACGGCGCCGCGCAGCTGCAGTCGCTCGTGCGGCCCGCGAGCGGCTGCGGTGACATGCAGATCGGCGAGCGTGCCCCGAGCGTCGACGGTGAGCTCGTCGAGCGCGAGCTGGCCGGGCAGCCGCAGCCCGCGAGCGGTCAGCTTGGTGTCGAGCGCCAGCGGATCGACGAGCGGCTGCACGCGCGCGCGCACGCGGGCCTCGCTGACCGCCACGCCGAAGCCAGACGCGTCGGCGAGCCGCAGCTCGCCCTTGCATTGCAGCGACTCGAGCGACTCGGCCGAGCTCGCCTCGCAGCGGCCCTCGCTGGCCACGCGACCACGCACGCGCGCGAGCTCTGGCTGATCGAGCAGCGCCGCGACCCACCCGAGCGGTCGCTCGAGCGCGTCGACCTGCACGCTCCACGATCCGCCCAGCGCGGACGCGTCGCGCTGCAGCTGCGCGTCGAGCTGTAAACCGGCGCCGTCGAGCTGCACGCTCGCGCGACCGTATGCCGGATCGAGCGAGCGTGCGGTCGCGTCGGCACGCAGCTGCAGCCGCTCGCCGCTGTTTCGATCATGCAGATCACCGCTCAGCTCCGCGACCAAGCCAGACCGCCCCTCGCGGCCACGCACGCGCGCGCGCAGGTCGAAGCGCATCGGTCCTTGCTGCGCGTCGTCGGCCAACACACCGGCGTCGAGTCGCCCTCGCACGCGCGCGCCGGCCCAGCGCCGATCGGTCGGACCCGTGGGCACGCCAGCCGCATGCACGTGCAGCTCGCCGACGGCACCGAGGCCGAGTTCGAGCGCGAGCTCGAGCTTCGCCGGACCACCACGCGCGACCAGCTTGATGCGCGCCCGATCGCCCCCATGCTCGAGCAGTCGCTCGAGCGGCAGCTCGAACTGGGAAGCGAGAGCGTCGAGCTGCGCGTCGGCATCGAGCGCGAGCTCGCCGGCCTCGACCGACACGTCGTAGTCGCCACGCAGCTGCTCGATCGCCAACAACGGCGAGTCGAGCTGCAGGCGCTCGATGTACGCACGCGGCGAGTCCCAGCGCACGGCCAGCGCGAGCGTGTCGACGCGCAGTTGTTGGCTCGGCATCGTGATCCCGGCGGCTCCGAGCTCGGCCTCGGCCTCACGCCCGTGCCCACGCGCGCGCACGTGCATGTGCCGCAGCTCGATCGACTCGCGCTCGCTCAGCCACACGCGCCCGTCATCGAGCACCAGCGCAGCGCGAAGCTCGATCGGCAGGTCTGGGCCGTAGCCGGGCTTGGGCGGCTCGGGCGGCGCGTCGGGATTGGCGAGGTCGCCCCACTCGTGCTGCGTCCAGACCTCGACCCCCTGCAACGCGACGCGCTCGACGGTCGCAATGCCGCCGATCAGCGACCAGAGCCCGAGCTCGAGCCTGAGCTGATCGACGCGCAGCAGCGGTCGCCCCTCGCCGTCGAGCAGCGCCAAGCCGTCGACGCGCAGCTCGCTACCCAAGCTGCCTTCGATCGTCCGCCACTCGACGCGCGCCGGATTGGTCGCGTCCCAGCGCTTCACGGCCTCGACGATGACCAGACGCGACGCGGCCGGGATCCATAGGATCGCGAACACCATGGCAACGATCAGCAACAGCAGCGAACCGACGCCGATCAGCGCCCATCGCCACCATCGTCGCCGCCTCGTCATCGCTCAGAACGCCTCACCGAGGCTGAAGTGGATCGCCCAGACCGGCTCGCCGCGCGAGATGTCGGTCTCGTTGGTGCGCACGCCGACGTCGAGCCGGAACTTGCCGACCGGGCTCGCGTAGCGCACCCCGCCGCCGACCGAATAATTCCACTGCGAAGGCACGAATTCGCGGATCCCCGACCGCACGTCGCCGATGTCGACGAACGCGGCGACCCACACTTGATCGATGGTCAGCACGCGCAGCTCGGCGTTGAGCAGCACCGAGCTGTTGCCGCCGACCGGGATCGACTCGCAGAGGCCGGTGTTCGGGCGCTCGCCGGGCTCGCAGTCGTCGACCCGCGGGGCCAGGCGCCTTCGTCCCCAGCCGCGCACCGTCGATACCCCGCCCAGATATTGGCGCAGGTCGATCGGCGCCCCCGGGCTGTCGCCAAAAGGGAAGATCATGCCGACCTGGCCGCGCGCGGCCAGCTGCAGGCGTCGTATCGGTCGCCAGTACACGCGCACGAACGGCGTGATCTCCTGGTAGTCGAACTGCCCGCCGAACGGCCCGCCCGCGACCCGATACCCGGCCCCGATCACCGCGCCGTCGTTGGGCGCGGCCATGTCGTCGACCGCCCAGACGCGCGCCGCCATGTCGATGTAGCTGATGATGTAGGGATCACGATAATCGGGCCCGAGCAGCGTCTCGTCGGTCTCGAGCGTGGGCGAGACATTGAAGAAATCGACGAAGCGCAGATTGTGGCTGATCTCGGCCTGAAACCAGCGCGTGAAGAAGCGCGACACACCAAAGCGGTGCCTGAGCGAATAGAATTGATAGCCCTGCTCGATGCCCAGCTCGAAGCTCGGCTCGACCGTCCACACCAGCCCCTGCTCGAGCAGGCCCTTCTTCTCACCGCGCAGGTCGATGTTGACGACCGGTCCGTGCGCGAGCGGACGGATCACGCTGGGGATCTCGGCGTAGCCAGCCCGTCCGGTCAGGCGCAGCTTGTAGAGGTTGCGAAACACGTTGGCGTGCTCGTAGCGGGTGGCGAAGCGCTGCTCCCAGCGGTTGGGCTCGAGCCCGATCGCCACGCCGAGCCGTACGCGCTGCGGATCCCGCTCGCGCACGCGCACGGTCACGTCGAGCTCGCCGTCGCCGTCGTCGTCGCTGGCCTCCGGCTCGGCCGTGACCATCGAGAACATCTCGAGCGCGTAGACCCGTCGCTCGATCTCCTCCATGCGCGCGGGTGAGTACTGGCGGCCGCGCAGCGACTCGAGCTCGTCGAGCAACGGCTCGAGCGGCACGGTCTCGAGCCCAACCACCTCGATCTTGCCGATGCGCATGTAGGGCCCTGGACGGACCTCGAATTCGACGTCGGCGCTGCGCTCGATCGGATCGACCCGCGCCTGCTGCTCGATCGCCACGAACGGATGCCCGAGTCGACGCAGGCGCTCGCGCAGTGCCGCCGACGAGGACAGCAGCTCGGGCACCTCGAAGGGCTCGCCGATCCCGAGGGTGACCGCACGCGAGAGCTGCTCGGGATCGAGGCTCGGTATCCGCGAGAACCGAACACGACGCGCACGCGCGGGTGGCCCTGGCGGCGGGCCCTCCGGCCAGCGCACGACCAGCTCGTCGACGCGGGTGACGGGCCCCTCCTCGATCACCCACCGAATGTCGACGCGACCACGTCGCCGTCGCTCGAGGGTCTCGACCTGCACGTCGACGATGCGCACGTCGTAATAGCCGTACGCGCGGTACAGCTCGACGAGTCGCTCCGCGTCGATCGGCAGCAGCCCCTCGTAGTACCAGTGCCGCCGCGGCAGCGGCGACCAGCTGATCGGGCGCAGCTCGAGGTGGTCGTGGAGCTCGCGCTTGGAGAATCGCGTCACGCCTTCGAACTCGACCTTTCGCACGGTGTACTCGGCTCCGCGCAGCTCGGCTGCGGTCGGGCCGTGCCGGCACCCGAGCGCGACGGTCACGAGAATGGCGAACCCGATTGTCGGCCTGACCCGACGCACGTGCCGTCAAGGACCCGAGTTCGGCTTGGACTGAGGAATCAGGTCGATGCGCACGCCGATGATCTGCCCGGCGCGCGGGTACTCCCAGCCGTTCCACTCGCCATAGATCTCGCGCACGATCTCGTTCTCGTCCAAGCCGGCGCCGCGCCGCGACTGTCGCTCGAATTGGTTGGCGCCGAGGCCCGGCGGCTCGTCGACCTCGGTCCCGGCGTCGAACAGCCCGAGCGCCCAGTCGAGCTCGCCCGTGCGCGCGACCCCGTCTTCGTCGAACAACGGAATGCCCAATTCTGTGGAGGCCACGAATTTGTCGTTGGTGGCCAAGTAGCCGCTCACGAAGCTGAGGTGATCACCCGGCCACGCCGCGAAGCGAAACTGCACGACCGCGCCGGGCTCGAGCACCGATCCGTCGGCCGGCGCGAGTCCGACTTGCGCGAACTCGTCCGATTTCGCCAGCTGCTCGACCAGCAGCTGCGCACGGCCGTCCTCGATCAGCTTCTCGAGCCCGGCGCTCGCTCGCGAGCCGGTCCCGTAGAGCCCGACCTCGCCGCCGTGCACCGCCCAGACCACGCCCGAGAGGTCGCTGGTGACGCCACGCATGAAGTCGAGCTGGTCGGCGAGCGGCTCGGGGTCGATGTCCTCGACCAGCCGCTCGAGCTGCGGCGTCGCGGGCTCGCCGACCGTGAACAGCTCGAACCCGGCCTGGTGCACCGTGTAGATTCCGGGCGACAGCAACGCGGGCTTGGGATCCTGCTTGGGACCGTCCGCGGGATCGGCCAGCAATTTGTTGGACGACACATTGCTGATGATCACGCGAAAGTTGGGCCCTTCGACGTGGATGACATGGAGCTGCATGAAGTCGGCGATGGCCGGAAACTCGACGCCGTCGGGGCCCAGCGCAGCGCCGCCTTCGCCGTCGGTGATCGCGGTGATCGTGCCGTCCTCGCGCTGGCCCTGACCGGGCTCGAGCTGACGGCGCGGCTGCGAGGACCCGGCCGCGAGCGGCTCGTTGACCTCGGTGCCCGCGTCGTAGAGCACCAACTCCTCGCTCCGATCGCCGATCAGCGGCTCTCCGTCGGGGGTCCACAGCGCGATTCCGCCAGGGGCGAAGGCCACGAACGCGTCGTTGGATTCGACGAACATCGTGATGATCTGCAGCTGCGACCCCGGCCACGCGACGACGTCGAAGCGATAGCTGTCGCCCGGCGCGAGCGGAGCGGTGAGCAGCTCGGAATCGGGCGTATCGAAGCGGCCGCTCAGAAACAGCGAATGGGCCGGAGTCAAATTGGCGACAGTGACGATGAATTCCTGCGGTTGCTCCTCACCCTCGGGTTCGTTGCAGGCGCACAGCATCATCGCGCTCACGCACATCAAGCCAGTCATCGAGTTGTGCATCGAACCGCTCCTCACGAGCGCGTCTCGTGCATGGACTGTACCGACGGCCGAGTCTTGCGAATTGTCGCACCGCTCGTGCCGTGCGGGCACACGTGCGTCAGGCTGGCTGGAAATTCTCGTCACGCCGCGTCCGCGGCTGGAATTCTCGTCACGCCGCCGCTGCTGGAAAATGCGATGCTCGGGCGATGCCGCGAGCTCGCAACGTTCCGCCGCTCCTGCGCTGCGTCGCCGCGCTGCTGCTCGCGTGTGCGTGCGCGCCAGCGACTCCCGGCGGCAGCGACGGCGCGGTCTCGGTCAGCGAGACCGCCGACTCGAGCGACGACGACACGAGCGAGCGCGGGAGCGACACGACCGGCCCGGCGCTCGACCTCGCCGACCACGGCGGCCTCGGCTGCGAGAAGGTCGATCTATTGTTCGTGATCGACAACTCGGTCTCGATGGTCAGTGAGCACGGCAACCTGATCGCGAGCTTCCCGGAGTTCATCGCCGGCATCCAATCGACCCTCGGCGGCACCGACAGCTACCACGTCGGCGTCATCACCACCGACGCCTATCAATTCAACGACCCCGAGTGTCGACTGCTCGGCGCGCTCGTCACTCAGACCGGTGGCGCCAGCTCTTCCGAGAGCGAGTGCGGCCCGTTTCTGGAGGGTCGCTACATGACCGAGGACGACGAGCTGGAGCTCGGCTTCGCCTGCATTGGCCAAGTCGGGCTCGGCGGTGCAAACGACGAGCGCCCGATGCAGGCGCTGGAGCTCGCGCTCGCGGAGCCGCTGCAGACCGGCTGCAACGCCGGCTTTCTGCGCGACGACGCGTTGCTGGTGGTCGTGATCATCACCGACGAAGAGGACGATCACACCACCTTGCAAGGCAAGCTGCAGGGCTCGCCCGGCAATCCTGAGGATTGGTTCGCCGCGCTGGCGGCCCGCAAGAGCGTCGAGTCCAACGTGGTCGTGCTGACGCTGATCGGTGGGCTGCCCGAGAACACCTGTCCGTTCCCGACCGGCTCGGGCGCCGAGGACTCGCCGCGGCTGCGGGCGTTCACCGAGATGTTCACGCACGGGTTCTTGGGCGACGTGTGTGCGTGGAGCTACGGCCCAGCCTTCGCGCAGGCGGTCACGGTGATCGAGAGCGCCTGCGAAGGATTCACGCTGCCGTGAGCCGCGACTACTGGCGAGGCCAGTAGCGGAGCACTCGACATGCGGCCACGAACGCGACCGCGTCGTCGGCTCCACTCAGCGCAACGCAGCCGCCGTCGAGCTTGTTGGCGATGCCGGCCGCCGCGAGCAGCGGCCGCGCGGCCTCGGTGTAGCCGATGAACTTGGCGTGCACGAACGCGTCGGTGACGAACTGCCGCGCCGCGGGCCGCTCGAGCAGCGGCGCCACGCCGTCGGGCGAGACCAGCAGCACGACGGCGTCGTAGAGCACCGACGGCCCGCCCTCGAGCTGCTGCTGCGCGGCGATCGGCGAGCCATCGCTGGCCGTCACGCCGCCGACCGTCGGCGCCACGATCTCGCGCCACGCACCCTCGGCCGCCAGCGCGCGCGCGAGCCCGGCGAACAGATCGATGTCCGCACCCTCGCTGACCAGCACGCCGAGCTTGCGCCCGCGAAACGAGGCGGGTCCGTTGCTGACGATGCTCAGCGCGGGCGAGGGCGGCAGCTCGAGCAAGGGTGCGCGCGCGGGCAGGGCCGCGGTCGGCAGCGCCGCGAGCCCGAGCCCCGCCGCGACGCCAGGCGCGAGCTCGACGTCGTCGATGTTGCGCAGGTGCGAGACCACCCGCTCACGGATCGCCGCGGTCTCGACCTTGCTGAGCTCGAAGCACAGCGCGTCGATGATGTGCTGACGCTCGACCTCGGTCTGGCTGAAGAAGAACTGCCGCGCCTGACTGTAGTGATCGGCGAAGCGCTCGCTACGAGCGCGGAGCTTGCTGCCGATCGCGGTCGCGGGATACGTGGTGAAGCCCCGCTCGCGATCCTCGCGCGGACCGACCGCCCAGGAGTTGGGCTCGTAGTTGACCCGCCCGCGCGGGTTGACGAAGGCCATGTGCCCGTCCTGCCGGAGGTTGTGCACGGGGCACTTTGGCGCGTTGATCGGCAGCTGCGTGAAATTGGGGCTGCCGAGCCGCTTGAGCTGGGTGTCGAGGTACGAGAAGTTGCGGCCCTGCAGCAGCGGATCGTCGCTGAAGTCGATCCCAGGCACGACATTCTGCGTACAGAACGCGACCTGCTCGGTCTCGGCGAAGAAATTGTCGACGGTGCGATCCAACACCAAGCGCCCGACCCTGCGAATCGGTACGCGCTCCTCGGGGATGATCTTGGTCGCGTCCAGCACGTCGAATTCAAACTCCTCGGCGAACGCCTCATCGAAGATCTGCAGACCCAGCTCCCATTCTGGGTACTCGCCCGCGCCGATCGAATGCCAGAGATCGCGCCGATGAAAGTCAGGATCGGCGCCATTGATCTTGACCGCCTCGTCCCACAGCACCGACTGCAGGCCGAGCTTCGGCTTCCAATGGAACTTGACGAACGTGGACTGCCCAGCCGCGTTGATCATGCGAAAGCTGTGCACGCCGAAGCCCTCCATGAAGCGAAACGAGCGGGGGATCGCCCGGTCGGACATGGTCCACATGATCATGTGCATGCTCTCGGGCATCAGCGAGATGAAGTCCCAGAAATTGTCGTGCGCGGTCTGGGCCTGCGGGAACGCGCGATCGGGCTCTTGCTTGGCCGCGTGGATCAGGTCGGGGAACTTGATCGCGTCTTGAATGAAGAACACTGGAATGTTGTTACCGACCAGATCCCAGTTGCCCTCCTTGGTATAGAGCTTGACCGCGAAGCCGCGCACGTCACGGGCCAGATCGAACGAGCCCTTGTTGCCGGCGACGGTCGAGAAGCGCACGAACACCGGCGTGCGCTCGCCGGGCCGCTGGAACAGATCGGCCTTGGTCAGCTCGGCGAGGCTCTCGTAATTCTCGAAGTAACCGTGCACGCCATAGCCCCGCGCGTGCACGACTCGCTCGGGGATCCGCTCGTGATCGAAGTGGAAGATCTTCTCGCGGAGACCAAAGTCCTCGAGCAACGTGGGCCCGCGGGCGCTGATCTTCAGGCTGTTTTGGTTGTCGGCGATCGGCACGCCTTGCTGCGTGGTGAGCGTGGGAAAGCCTGCTGCAGTGGTCTGATGGGTCTCGCCCCCCTCGCCGACGCCGACGGTCACGTCGACGAAGGTGCTTTCGACGAGCTTGCCTGGATTGTCCGAGTTGCCGTTGCTCATGAGCGCTCGGCGGTGGTGCAAGACTCGATCCGAACAGCCCTGCGCGTCGATCCAAGCGAGCTCGCCAAATCGCGCCGGAGCTGGTCCATCATGGCCGCACTGCGATGCCGCGCCCGCTCGCCTCGACGCTCTCGCTGCTGCTCGCGCTGGGCTTGCTGCCGACGATCGCCGAGGCCGGCCAGCTGACGCCGGCGCCCGACCCGATCCACGGCGGCGAGCCAGCCGACACCTGCGAGTGGCCGACCGCGGTCGCGCTGTACGAGAACATGGTGCTGTGTTCGGGCACGCTCGTGCATCCGCGCCTGGTGGTGACCGCGGCGCACTGCATCGGCGCGGGCCCAGGGCCGGCACAGATCAGCCTCGGCGAGAGCGTGTTCGAGCCGGCGCGCACGGTGGCCGTCGATCACTGTCGAGCCAATCCCGCGGCGACCGGCGATCTCGGGCCGTGGGACCATGCATATTGTTTGCTCGCCGAATCGGTCACCGATGTCCCAATCACCCCGCCCTTGCTCGGCTGCGAGACCGAGATTCTGACATACGGGCAGGAAGTGGTGATCGCCGGTTACGGCGCGACCGATGCGGATCAATCCGGCATCAAGCACTGGGGCGCGACGATCGTCAGCAGCCAAGCCGCGGGCGACACGGTGGTGGTGGGCGCCGACGGGACCGCGGCCTGCTCCGGCGACTCGGGCGGCTCTGCGTTCGTGCAGCTCGGCGACGGCGGCTGGCGAGCGTTCGGCATCGTCTCTGGCGGACTCAGCTGCGACGAGTCGGTGACCTACGTGACCATTCACTCGATGATCGGCTGGGCCGAAGCCGAGACCGGCCTCGACTTCACGCCCTGTCACGACGCCGACGGCACCTGGAATCCGGGCCCCGAATGTGGCGAGTTTGCCAACGCGTCGACGCCCGAGCCGGGCGCTACGTGGCCGAGCTGCGCGGGCGCACGGACGGGCAAGAGCAGCACGTGTGGGCCGGCATGGGCGAGCGAAGGCGACGTCACGGCACCGAGCGTGGCGATCACGTCGCCGACCGATGGGGCCACGTTTGCGGGCTCCACCGCGGTGTTGGACGT
>DATLLB010000020.1:0-11338 GCA_035538075.1 Enhygromyxa sp. | reverse complement strand
GACGACGCGCTCGCGGCCTTCGATCGCTACCTCGACAGCGGCGCGACCGAGCTGCTCGAGGAGGCCCGCTACGGGCAAATCCGGGCGCTGCGCGAGCTTGGGCGCGAGGTTGAGCTGGCCGCCGCGAGCAGCTCGTCGGCGCTCGGCGGAGGTGCCTTGCTCGGCGCGCTCGGTTCAGGCGGGTGCGCGGGCTCGGGCGCAATCGGATCAGGCTCGGGCTCGGGCGCCAGCGGCTCGATCGTGGGCCGAGTGTCGGCGATCAAGCTCAGGGTCGCGCCCACACCCAGGCGCACGGGCGTCGGCTCGGAGCCGAGCAGCTCGGCCTCGCCGTCGATCACGTCGATCACGAGCGCACCGGTGCTCGCGTCGAAGCGCAGCTCGACCACGCCGCGCGCTCGCACGACGCCCGCGGCCGTGAGCACGTCGACCTGCGTGCCGTCGGTCGCGTCGATGTGCAGCTGGCCGTCGTCGAGCTCGAGCTCGACGCGCTGCTCGGTCGACGAGCTCGCTACCCGAAAGCGCGCTTGCTCGCGCGTGCACAGCCGCGCTGACGCACCCGCGCGCCGACAGTCATCCTCATGCAGGTGGTGCCGACCCGGCGTGGCGACCAGCAGCTCCGGCTGCTCGTCCAAGGCCATCGCCGCGCCGCCGAGCTGCCGTTGCTCGCCGCGATCGATCGCCTGCGGCCCATGACCGCGCAGCTGCCCGAGCGCGAGGCTCAGCGCCACACAGGCGGCCAGCGCCAGCAGTCCGAGCGCAGGCCCGAGCACGCGACGCTCGGTGCGAGCCGGCGCCTGCTCGGGCTTGGGCTGCGCGCGGGCGAGGACGTCGGCGATCATCGCCGCGTCGTCGCGCTCGCCCGGCCGCGGCTGCTCGAGCTCCGCGAACTCGGCCCACAACGACGCCTCGCCGAGCAGCTCGGGTTGCTCGCGCTCGATCTGTCGTCGCTCCGCGCGAGCGGCCGGCGAGAGCGACTGCCCGCGGGCCTCGGCGACGACCAACGTCGTCCAGCGCTCCAGCTCGTTCTCGGTCATCGTTCGACCTCTCGTCGCGCGCGGCGTCCAACCAGCAGATCCTGGCGAATGCGTCGTCGCAGCTCTCGCACGGCCAGGCGAATGCGGCTCTTGATGGTGTTGGGGCTCAACTCGGTGATCTCGGCGATCTCGACCAGCGAATAGCCGAGCGCATGGTGGAGCACCAGCGCCTCGGCTTGCTCGCTCGGCAGCTCGGCCAGGTAGTCACGCAGGCTGCGAGGCAGCTGCTCGTCGAGGCGATCGGGCGCGCCGGCCTCGATCGCCTCGAGCAGATCGGCCTCGCCCTCCCACGCGAGGTGGCGACGCTGGCGGGCGCGGTGCTTGAGCACGGCTCGCGTCGCCACGCAGCGCGCCCAGTGACGCAAGCTCGCGTCCCCGCGGTAGCTCGACGCCGCGTGCAGCACCTGCAGCAAGGCGAACTGCGCCGCGTCGTCGGCTTCGTGGGCCTCGTGGATCAGCGCCCGCGCGACACCTCGCACGTCGCCGATCACGGCCTCGATCAGCCAGCGCTGCGCTCGAACATCGCCCGCGCCCGCGGCCCGCACACTCGCCCGCACGCGCGCCCGATCGAGCTCGACGATCGCCGGCTTGGCCTCGGCGATCGGCAGGTCGGGCGTGGTGGTGCGGGCGACCATCGTGGGCGTGCAAGTCTGGGTACCGCGGGCGCTCGCGATCGGGTCAAAGTTTTTGATCATCGCCACACCAGGTCGAAGTCGACCCCGACCCACGTGACCATTCGGACAGGATGCGGCGAGAGCACGGTTCGCTGGCCTTCCGCCACGTCGACCACCAGATCACGCCGAACGACCGCGAACGCCAACCCGGCACCCAGGCTCAGACGGACGGTCTCCGCCAAGCGGACGCCCGCGGTCACCCCGACCTCGGCGCTAGCGAACCACTGCACGCCGGACGCCCGAACCGCGAGCTCGGATGTCCGCGCGATCGCGTCGCGCCGCGTGGGCTCGAGGGCAAACCGACCCGCGACCTCCAGCTCCCAGCCCCGCGGCTGCGGCCACGCATGGCCACCCGCGAGCCCGATCGCATGCCGACGCAGCTCGAGCTCCAGCTCCGGCGTCGTGATCACGCTCGGGATCCCGACATCGCCAACCACCTCGACATGCGCGCGCTCGGTCGGGTGTACGCCGATCGCGAAGCTCACGCTCGACTGCCAAGCCAGCGCCTTCGCGTAGCTGTTGCCGCGATAGCCCGCGCGCAGACGCAGCCACGACCGCGTGCGCGGCTCGACGTGGCCCTCGCGGGTGATCACGCCGACGATCGCCACCGGCTCGGGCTCCGTGATCGGGTCGGGCTCGGGCTCGGCGATCGGCTCGCTCGCAGGCGTGTCGAGCTGGATCGCCCGACCTTCGCTCAGCGCCGTCGCAGCCATCGCCGCGACGTTGGCCAGCGTCTCGATCGCGACCGCCTCACCCCCATCACCCGCGATCGTTCGCCCGTAGATCTGCAGGCGATCACGCTCGACGACATAGAGCGCCAAGTCGCCGCTCGATCGCTCAGGCACGTCGATCCACAAGACCCCGCGCGCATCGCTGCGCTCGACCGGCGCCTGCGAGTCGACAACCAAGTTGCGCAGCTCGAGCGTGCCCGGATAGCGCTCGACCACCAGCGTGACGTCGAGCTCGTGCAGGTGCGCCGCGACGGTGGCCAGGATGCGCTCGTCGTGATCACCAGGCCGCTCGGGCACCATCAACACCACCGCCGGCGTGGGCGTATCGGTGCCAGCCGTGGGCGGGGCCAGCAGCAGCGAGCCGAGCAACGCCAAGCCGAGCACTCGGGTTGGCTTACGCCGAGCGGCGAACTCCTGCAAGATGGAGCCCCCGTGGGGACCGACGACACCTACGTGAGCCGAGACGACGACGTCACGTCGAACGAGCGCGCGACCCTGTCGACGGCCTTCGACGAGCCGCCCGGCGCGGGCGATCGCAAGCCGGAGGCGAGCATGCCCACGCAGCTCGGCGACTTTGCGATCGAGCGCAAGCTCGGTTCCGGCGGCATGGGTGAGGTGTTCGCCGCTCGCCACCTCACGACCGGCGAGCTGGTGGCGCTCAAGCGCTTCAAGGGCCACAAGGCGACCAGCCTCTACCGATTCAAGCGCGAGTTTCGAGCCCTGGCCGACGTCGTGCATCCCAACCTCGTGCGGCTCGGCGAGCTGGTGATCACCCCCGACGGCGCCACGTTCTTCACCATGGAGCTGGTCGACGGCGAGCCGTTCGACAAGTACGTGCGCCGCAGCACCCCGGTCGGCGAGGCGCCAAACCTGGTCCGCTTGCAGCGAGCCTTTCGCCAGCTGGTCGCCGGTGTCCAGCACCTCCACCAAGCGCAGTTCGTCCATCGTGATCTCAAGCCGTCGAACGTGCTGGTCACCGCCGAGGGCCGCGTGGTGATCCTCGACTTCGGCTTGATCGTCGAGAATGCCGATCCCGACGCCGGCATCACGATGACCGGTCAGCTGCTCGGCACGCCCGCCTACATGGCGCCGGAGCAGGTCGCGGGCGGCGATCATGGGACCGCGGCCGACGTCTATGGCATCGGCGTGATGCTGTTCGAGTGTCTGACTGGGCGCCTGCCGTTTCGCGGCTCGGCGATGAGCATCCTGATCGACAAGCAGAGCGGCGAGATCCCGAATCCGCATCAAATGGTGCCCGCGGTGCCGACCGAGCTGGGTGGCCTGTGCGTGCGCCTGCTCGAGCCCGAGCCGGACAAGCGACCCGACTGCGCCGAGCTGCTCGAGCACTTCCACGGTGTCGCGAGCGTGGGCGTGCGCGGGGACGCAGACGTGTTCGTCGGCCGTGCGCGCGAGCTCGAGATCCTCGAGTCGAGCCTCACGACCGTCTGCGCTGACGGCCGCGCCGTCACGGTGTTCGTGCGTGGCGCGAGCGGGCTCGGCAAGACCACCTTGGTCGCTCGCTTCTTCGCGCGGGCGATCGAGCAGCACAACGCGCTGGTGCTGCGCGGCCGCTGCTTCGAGCGCGAGTCGGTGCCGTTCAAGGGCGTCGACGCGGTCGTCGACGCGCTCTCGGCCCACCTGCGTCGGCTGCCCGAAGCCGAGGCGCTGAAGCTCGCGCCGCGCCGCGTCGAGGCGCTGGTCAAGATCTTCCCGGTGCTCGACGGCATCTGGTCGGCCGCGACGAACGAGCCGGTGCCCGACGATCCGCAGCGGCTCTGGCAGATCGGCGTGGCCTCGCTGCGCGAGGTCCTGGCTCGCTGCGCGGTCGAGCGCCCGCTGATCGTGCACGTCGAGGACTTCCAGTGGGCCGACGTCGACGGGGCCAAGCTGCTGACCGAGCTGATGCGCGCCGCCGAGTCGCTGGTGATGCTGCTGGTGGTCACGTTCCGCGACGAGGTCGACAAGCGCGAGGCCCTGCGCGAGCTGACCTCGCCGGCTGCGTTGCGCGATCGCTTGGTGCAGGACATCAAGCTCGAGCCGCTCTCCGACGATGAAGCGGTCACGCTGGCAAACGCCCTGCTGGGCGCGCGCGAGCAAGCTGCAAGCCGCATCGCCAGCCCGATCGCCCAGGCCAAGGGCAGCCCGTTCTTCCTGCGCCAGCTGCTGGCCGCCAAGGACGTCTCCGACGCGACGCTCGACGAAGCGGTCGGCTCGCTCGATCGCATCGTCGTGCACCGCATCGCCCAGCTCGCGCCGAGCGTGCGCCGGATGCTGGCGATCATCGCCGTCGCCGGCCGCCCGATCGCCGAGCGCACGGTGCTTGGTCTGCACGACGACGCCGAGGCGATCGCCGAGCTGCGCGAGCAGGCGCTCGTGGTGATCGACCAGCGCAGCGACGGCGTCCTGATCGAGGCCGCGCACGACCGCATCCGCGAGGTCATGGTCGCGGAGCTCGACACCGCCGAGCTTCGCGAGCTGCACCTCGCGCTCGCGCAGGCGCTGGCCGAGCTCGGCGCTGCGCCGGAGCTGCTCGCCGAGCACTTCGAGCGCGGCGGCGATCGAGTGCGCGCGCTCGCCTACGTCGAGCAGGCCGCCGGCCAAGCTGCCGCGGCGCTGGGCTTTGCTCGCGCCGTCGAGCTCTACCGTCGCGCGCTCGCGCTGCTGCCCAGCGACGCCGCGCCCGATCGCGGCGAGGCCCTGCGCGCGGCATTGGCCGAGCAGATCGGCAACGTCGGCCATTGTGGCGAGGCCGCCGAGATGTTCCTGCAGCTGGTCGAGCACAGCGACGATCGGGCGCAGATCGTCGGGTATCGCCACCAGGCGATCACGCACCTGATCGCCAGCGGGCAGATCGATCGTGGCCTCGACGTGCTCGAGGCTGCGCTGGCGTCGTTTGGCGAGCGCCTGCCCCGACGCAAGTGGCCGGTCATCCTCGCGGCGCTGCTCGGTCGCATTCGCCTGGCCTGGCGTGGCTCCGACGTCGAGCTGCGCAGCGAGGCCGAGCTCGACCCACGCACCCAGCAATACCTCGCGACCTTGCTGGCCGGCACCGGCGGCCTGATGTCGCAAGAGGCCCTGCTGACGACCATGCTGCAAGGCCGGCTGCTCTACGCCGCGCTCGATGCCGGCGAGTCCTTCTATCTCGCGCTCGCGCTGATGTGGGAGATGATCCTCTCCTACAACGCCGGGTTCCCGGCTCGCGCGCGAAGGATCGTCGAGCGTGTCCATCAGATGGCGATCGCCAGCGATGATCCGGTCGTCGCCGGAATCGACGTCGTCAATGACTCGACCTACGATTATATGTCGCGGCAGTGGCTGGACGCCGATCACAAGTGGGAACAGCGATTGTCCGACTTCGAGGACCTCCCGCGCATGGGCCGAATCTGTCGGCGCCTCCGTGGCTTTCGCAGCCAGACCAAGATCATCCTCGGCGCCTTCGCCTCGCTCGGCGAGCGCCTGCCCGAGTGGAACAGCGACGCCGTGCGAGCCGGCCGTCGGCAGGAGACCGTCGAGATGACGGCCTTCTCCGCGCTGCTCGAGGTCTACACCGGCGAGCTCGAGCGCGCGCACCAGCTGATCGAGGAAGGCCGCGCGCTGTGGAGCGCCCAGCGATACACCGTCACCAAGTTCTTCCTCGATTACGCCGAGATTCCACTTTTGATCGCCCGCCGCGAATATCAGCAGGCGACCACGCAGATTGAGGCGTCGCTGGAGAGCGCGCGCCGCTGGCAGTTCCTGCGCATCATCTCGATCCGCGAGGAGATGTATGATTTGCACGCGCGCGCCTTCGCGGCCCTGGCCGTGCACGGCGGGGATCGTCGCGCAGTCCGGATCGCGCGAGCGAGCGCGCGTCGGCTCGCCCGCTCCAAGCACCCGATGTCGCGGGCGCGCGCCGAGGTGATCCTCGCGGCGTTGCACACGATCGCAGACAAGCATGATCGTGCGCGCGACCGCGGGCAGGCCGCGCTGCCGCAATTCGAGGCCTGCGGCATGCGGGCCCACCAGGCTGCGCTCTGCCTGCGTTTGGCCGAGCGAGCGCCCGAGCGAGAAGCGACGACGCTGCGCGAGCGGGCGGCGGAGTACTGCGCCGCCGAGGGCATCCGCGACCCGCAGCGGTTGTTGCAGCTGCTGACCCCGGCCGCGTCATGAGAACAAAGTGCGAGGTGCTTCATGCCTGTGCCGACTTACGACCAATTCATCCAGCCACTGCTACATGCGCTCGCCCAGCACCCGGATGGGCTTCGGGCCGCAAGCGCCCACGAGTTGGTCGCGGAGGCTGTCGGACTGACGGACTCCGACAAGGCCGAGGTCATCCCGAGCGGAATGCAGCCGATCTACAAGAACCGCATCGGCTGGGCTCACGATCGTCTCAAACGTGCCGGTCTATCGAAGAGCCCCAAGCGTGGATTCTGGCAGCTCACTCGCGAGGGACTGGCCTTCAGCAAACAACACAAAGCCGGGCTGTCGGCGGAGGAGCTCGAGAGGCTGGTTCGCGTCCCTGCAGATTCGAAGGTCATCGATGGACCGACCGACACATCGGAACCACCGAAGCCCGATGCCACGGTCGTGAACGCGAGCCCGGACGAGCCGCATCGACGAGGCGGTCCGCGAGCTCCACGACAGCGTCGCCGCCGAGCTCCTCGAGCTCATCCTCACCGCAACACCGGCGTTTTTCGAGGGTCTCGTCCTCGATCTATTGCATGCGCTCGGCTACGGCCTCGACCGCAGCTCTCTCCAACAAGTCGGCAAATCGGGCGATGGCGGGATCGATGGGATCATTTCCCTCGACCGTCTCGGTTTGGAGAAGGTCTACGTGCAAGCCAAACGCTGGCAGGGCAATGTCGGGAGGCCCGAGATTCAGTCATTCTTTGGCGCCTTGGCAGGGCACCGCGCCAGCAAGGGGGTGTTCATCACCTCGTCGGCCTTCACCAAGGATGCACGGGCCTACGCCGCCCAGGTGTCCGACAGCCTCGTGCTCGTTGATGGTCATCGGCTGGCCACCTTGATGATCGAGCACGGCGTCGGTGTCAGCCACCGCACCATCCGCATCGCCCGGGTCGACAGTGACTACTTCGAGGAGACCTGACGCGAGGCCGAATGGCCATCTGCAAGGTCCAGTTCCTCGCGAATCCGACACGGCCCGTACGTACGAATTTCTTCCGTGAGCGCCTCGCCGGTCGGCCGTGGGCCGGTTCGGGGGTCCACGGGTCAAACATGAGTATCTGACCCCCGCGGTCGTGCGGCGGATCGCGGGCAGGTTTGGCGGCGACCGGCTGCGTGCAGGTTTGGCGGCGGCTGCGTGCAGATCACCTCAATCAGCTCTGCGTTTATCTGTGTGCGGCGAAGGAGCGGTGCGCCTGCGAGCACTCGCTGGTCGGAGTTGCCTGCACAGCTCGAGGGATTGTGGGTTCGATGAGTCTTCCGCGGAAGACGACTTGACATATTATCCTGAACAGATATACATGCGGTCGTGATCGATAGCGCAGAATCCAGTGAGTCGCCGACGCCCGCCCAGCTCGACGCGATCGGCGAAGAGATCGCCACATTCGCCGCGCGCATCAACATCGCCAGGCATGCGATGTTGACCCGGCTGCGAGCCTTCGACGCGCACGGCGGTTGGGGACGCGCGGGGGCGGTCTCGTGCGCACATTGGCTGAGCTGGCGCATCAACATGAAGCTGACCGCGGCGCACGAGCATGTGCGGGTGGCTCGGGCGCTGGCCAATCTGCCGAAGATCGACGCGGCGTTCGGGCGTGGCGAGCTCAGCTATTCCAAGGTCCGGGCGCTCACGCGCGCGGCCACGCCGGAGACCGAGCAGGACTTTCTCGATGTCGCGCTGCACGGGACGGCCGATCAAATGGAGCGGCTTGTTCGGGCCTATCGGCGGGTGCGCGAAGATGCGGGGCCGGCTCGTGGGAGGCAGGCGCCGCGCAGCGAACGACGCTATGTGCGGCGCGGCGAGACGGCGACGGGAATGATCAAGATCGAGATTCAGCTCCCGCCCGAGGAGGCCGGGGTGCTCTGGAATGCCTTGATGTCGGCGATGGATGGGGGCGCGGCGGAGTGGGAGTCTTCCGCGGAGAACTCGGCGGCTGTTCCGGTCGCCGCCAAGCAGAGTGTCGGTACGCAGGCCAATGACGGGCCCGAGCTCGAGGAGCAGCGCGCGGACGCGATCGTCGATGTCGCGCGCGGGTATCTGCAGCACCGGCCGCGCACGCTCGGCTCGGCGTACGAGCTGGTCGTGATCAGTACTCGGGAGCAGATCGAGAGCGGCTCGGACGGTATCGGCGGGTATCTGCCGGACGGCACGCCCGTGCCCAGGCGGGTGGCTGCGATGCTGGCCTGCGACGGTGCGCGGGTTGACGCGGTGATGAGCCCGAGCGGAGCGCTGCTCGATGTTGGTCGGCGCACGCGGGCCATTCCGGCCGCGATTGGTCGCGCGCTGTGGCTGCGCGATGGTGGCTGCCGGGCGCCTGGTTGCGGCCGCCGACGGCACATGCATGCGCACCACATCGAAGGCTGGTCTGCTGGCGGGGCGACCAAGCTGGCGAATCTGGTGCTGGTCTGCTCCACCCACCATCGCATGATTCACGAGGGGCAGCTCTCCACCGAGATTCGCGACGGTGTGGTCGTGTTTCGGAATCACGCGGGGCTGGTGATTCCGAGCAGCGGTCCGTCGGTCGCAAATGGACAGGAGCTGGAGGAGCTCGAGCGGTGCTTGGAGGATGTCGATCTGCAGGTCGATGGCGATACCCAGCGGGTATGGGACGGCACCCGCGTGCGGGTGGCGGAGATGATCGACTGGATGCTCGCCAGCGAGACCTCGCGCGAGCGCTGGCTGGCGGGCTGAGGTTGGGGGCATCGGCGGCGCGGAGAAGTCTTCCGCGGAGAACTCGGGCGCGCCGTTCACGGCATGTCGCCGTCGCCGCCCGGCTTGGCTACTGGGGCCGTTCTGGACAGGCTCGCGGCTTTGTAAGCCGACCCGAGCCTCGCGGCGCCGCACCCCGATGACCGTACAACTCGAGCGCGCTCGCAGCTGACCGTCGAGCGACGCGAGCCGTCAGGTGCGGCTAGCGATCGCGGCTTGGCCCTCTGCGCTGGCGAGGAAATCGTGGACCCTGACCGACACCCCGTCGTGTTTGCCATCCTCCCACGCGAGGTCTTCTTTGTAATGACGATCGGCCAGTTCCTGATCGCGGTTGCCGAGCGCAAGGTACCGATCTGGCGGCGGCGCATCACCCCAATTGATTCGCAAGTTGGCGCCGAGCGTATCCTCGATGGTTTGCACGTAGGCCTTGGCGTGCTCGATCCCCCACTCCGCCATCGTCGCGAGCACACGTTGCCAGCGGTTGGTGTACGCGTCCGGGTCGGTGCCCAGCGGTGAGGGCACGGCGACCGAGCTGCCCTTGCTCAAGGTCGAGAAGCGATGCCACAAGAATCGGGTGCCCGGCGGCCCGTATTGGGCCTCGTACATCGAGCCGGTCTCCTGCGGGTAATAGTTCCACTTCGCGGCCAACTCGTTGCACTCATAGTTGATGATCTGCGAGTTGAGCGTGGCGAGCTGCCCGCGATCATCGGGGGCCTGCGGAGGCAGGTCCTGGCCGCCGTAGCGAGCCCAGAGCACCTCGCGGTGGAGATATGCGTCGCCGAGGTCGCGTACGACCACGCGTCCGGTGAAGGTCGGCGGATCGCCGGGCTCGAATTCCAGCAGCCAGTTCTGCGCGTTCGGTGAGCCCATTTGTAGGCCGTAGCGCAGCAGCAGGATCGCCTTGGCCCGCCCGAGCGGCCGGGCGTAGGCGTCGCGCCAGAAGTTGCGCCAACGCTCGTCATCACAGCAGGAGAAGCGCCGCTCGAGCTGCTGCATCCCTCGATCGAGGAACGGGATGCTGATCGGCGGGATGTAGAGCTTGCTCGGATCGAGCACCGAGAGATCGCGGACCTGCACGCCGTCACCGAAGCTCTCGGCGTCGTTGGGGTCACGCTCGGTCATCGAGAGCAGCTCGGTTTGGACGAGCAGGTCGGGATCGGTCCTGGGATTGCGGCGGGCGACGCGGTCTCGCTCGACGACCAAGTCGCTGCGCAGACACGCGACGATGCAGTTCTCTTCGAGCTTGTCCTTGTGCACGCCCTGCTGGTTGCGGATCCCCACCCAGACGACGCCGGTCTTGACTGAGAACGCGTTGACGACCGTGGCGAGATCGAAGGCCTGGTCGCCGCGTGCTTCTCCGGCGAGATCGACTCCGCGTTCGCTCCGGCCAACGTCGGCATCTTGGACGGCTTGGTTGTCGGGGTACTGCCAGCCAAACGCGCCCTTCTTGTTGACGGGCTGCCACGGGGTGCCCCGCTTCTTGACCGAGCCGAGCTCGACGATGCTGCTGCGCGACGCGGTCTTCCAGAACCGCCACGTCGGCGTGAGCTGGACGACCTTGGTCCCCCACGCGGTGGTCTCCCTGGTCCCGATCGCGGACGAGTTCAACGTGTTGTCGATGAAGTTGTAGGGCAACACCGCTTGCCCGGCCGTGTACACCACGTTGCGGCTGCGGTCTGCGACCAGATCTTTTGGCGAGCGCACGCCAATCACCTGAGGCCGTACCTTCCACCGCCACTCGACGGCGGACAGCCCCTCGATCCATTCGACCGTGAGGTCGGGGAAGAATGCGGCGACGAGGGTCTCGCACAGCTCGCGGTCGACCGACTCGCGCAGGAAGATCCGCAAGTTCCTGACCGGGACTCGGTAGAGGCCGAGCGGGCAGGCTTGGTTGGTCTTGCGATAGGGCCGCTGGTTGAACAGGGCCTCGTACGTCAGCCACAGCCGGTTGCGGTTGTCGAGACCTGCCAACGGCTCGGGCGCGTCGGGCAGTGGCAGCTCGGCGACGACGATGTGTGCCTGGATCCGGAG